>VGRA01000093.1 GCA_016875515.1 Deltaproteobacteria bacterium
GGGCAGGGGCAACAGTCCCAGCTTGCGGAGATCGGACGAATAGCGGCTGGCCTTCACCAGCACCCACCGCCGGGCCACGCGGCGGGACTCGGCCAGCAACTCCGGCGTGAGCGGGGCGGAGTCCGCCACCTCGCGCAGCACCTCGAAGCCGGGCTGCGCCTTGCGGGGCCGCTCGAACATGGGATCCCACAGCACCACGTCCACGCTGCCGGTGGGAAGGGACGCCAGCACGTCCCCGGAACGGCCGCGGCGGATCTCCAGCGGCGCGGCCCCCGGCCCCACGTCAAACCGGCGCAGCCCCTCCCTTGCAAGAAGGTACAACGGCAGCGAGCTCTCCACCCCCAGCACCTTGCCGGAGGGACCCACCGCGCGCGCGGCCAACAGCGCGTCCTGCGCCTGCCCCAGGGTGGCATCCAGGACCGAGTCCCCGGGGCCAAGCTCCCCGTGCCGCAGAACGAGGTCGTCCCGCGCCCCGGCCTCGAAGCGCTTGAGCCGCAGCTGCGCCACGCCGGGGGACCAGTGGAGGGACCCGGTGCGCGTCCACAGGGTCAGCCCGTTGCGGGCGTGCACCAGCACCAGCGGGCAGCGGGCGAGCAACGTCTCCAGCGACTCCTTGTGGCGCCTGGGGGCGAAGGGCAGCCCCTCGGACGCGGCGAAGGCGCGCGCGGCCGCCTCGTCCCCCGGGTGGGGCTTGTTGGCGGTGGTGACCGCCAGTGCGTGCGCGTCCACGTCCGTGTCAGCCCGCCGCGTGGAGCGCGCCGTTGCCGGCCTGCATCCTGTCCACCGTGACCGCCTGGTTCCGGCCGTGGCGCTTGGCGAAGTAGAGGCACTGGTCCGCCAGGTCCACCAGCCCCTGCTTGTCCGCGGCGTGGTCCGGCGTGGTGGCAATGCCAAGCGACAGGGTCACCTTCAGCGGCCCGGAGTCCGTCTGGAACACCTGCGCCATGACGGCCTGGCGGATCCGCTCGGCGATGATGAGCGCGCCGCGCGCGTCCGTCTCCGGCATGACGATGGCGAACTCCTCGCCGCCGTAGCGGGCCACCACGTCCGTGTCCCGCGCCTGCTCGCGGACCACCCTCGCCACGCCCTTGAGCACCTGGTCCCCCATGGGGTGGCCGTGGGTGTCGTTGACGGACTTGAAGTGGTCAATGTCCGTGAGGATGAGCGACGCCCGGCGGCCATAACGCCGGGAGTGGGCGAGGATGTCGTCCGCGCGCTGCTGGAACGTCCGGTGGTTGAGCAGTCCGGTGAGGCCGTCCGTGGTGGCCATGCGCTCCATCTGCTCGAACAGTTGGGCGCGCAGCACCGCCTGCCCGGCCTGCAGCGCCATCACCTCCAGCATCCGCAGCACGTCCGGATCCAGCACGCCCCGGCGACGGGAGCCCGCCACCAGCGTCCCGAGGATCCGGTCGCTCGCCAGCAGCGGAAAGATCTTCAAGCCTGCCAGGCCGCGGATCTCCGACTCCTCGTCGAAGATCACCTGCCGGTCCATGTCCCGGACGTCCCGCCCCGGCAACGCGGCGCCGTAGCGCACCACGTTGGAGACCAGGCCGGTGTTGTCCGCGAACGAGCGCCCCACCAGCGCACGCCCCCCCGGGGTGACGCCGCTGGTGCGGACGACCTTGTGTGCGCGCTTTCCGTCCTCCTCGGACACCAGGGTCACGGCGAGGAAGTCCACCGGCGCAAGCTGGCGCACCCCCTCAAGCACGGCGTGGAACACCTCGTCCGGGCTCCCGGCGCGGTTCATCTCCTCCAGCGCCCGGTAGAAGCGGTCCTTTTCGTCCTTCCCCTTGCGGATGAGCGCCATCACCCGCTCCCCTTCGATGGCGCGGGAGACCTCCCCGGCCACCGCGGTGAGCACCCGCTCGTCCTCGGGGCTGAAGGCCTTCTCCTCCGCGCGGTCCGCCACCAGCACCCCGCGCACGCCGCCGGACGGCTCCCGGATGGGAACCAGCAGCGCGGAACTTGGCTGTGATCCGTCCGCCTCGTACCAGGGGATCCGCAGCGAGCGCCCTTGCAGGCGCAGCGGGGCGCCGGACTTCAGCACCCCCGCGAGCACCCCCTCGCCCGCGGCGAGCGGCTCGCGGCACACCCGGTCCACGCCGGAGCGGCAGTCCTGCATCCGCAGGTGACGGCCGTCCTCAGACAGCAGGTACGCGGCGCACGTCTGGGTGCGGAGCGTGAGCTCCGCAATCTCCAGCGCCGCCCCCACCGCACGCTCCACCTCCTTCACGGAGGCAAGCAGCCACTTCTCCTCCTCCTTCTCACCTGCCGCGCGCGGGGACACGCCCGAGTTGACCAGCCGGAAGCTGCGCGCGCGCTCCTCCACCTCGCGCAGCCGGTTCTTCACCGCGTCCGTCTCGGCCTTGCGTGCCAGGACCAGCCGCGCGGAGAGGACCAGGTGGTACAGCGCTGAGAACAGCGCGAGGAAGGCCGCGTGGGCAGCGAAGGCCGACACGCCGCCCGCGGGCTGGGCGAGCGTGGAGATCCCGTCGAACGACAGCGCCACCGCGAGCAGGACGAAGCCGGCGGTGCGGCCGCTGAAGGCCACCAGGCTTGCCATGAGCAGGCAGACAATGGGCCACAGCGCCGCCCCGCCCACGCACACCACCACGTAGGCAGACGCGAGCAGCCCGGCCCCGAGCTCCACCTCCTCCCGCGCGGTGGGCTCCCCTTCGCGCGACAGCCGGCGCCACGCGGACAGCCCCACGCCGGACAGCAGCAGCACCACGACGACGGCGTCTGCCAGGTCCAGCCCCTGCAGGCAGCGGAAGCCGCCCCCCAGGAACCGCAGGAAGGCCACCCCCACCGAGGTGGCCGGTACCGCCCGCACCAGCTGACGCGACCACGCCTCTCCCATGGGACCTCCCTGCGCCTACTCCACGTTGATGACGATCTCTCCCGGCTTCACGTAGCCCAGCTCCTCGCGGACGGCGCGCTCGAGCGCCCGGGGATCGCGCTTCAGCCGCTCCACTTCCAGCCGGAGCGCGGCGTTCTGCTCGGCCACGCCGCGGTTGCGCTCCTGCAGAGACTGCACGTCCTGCTGCAGACGAAGGTAGCGCCGGAAGCCCCGTCCATCCATCACGGAGACCCCCACGAGCAGCACCACGAAGACACCGCCCGCCAGCCACAGCTTTCCGCGTCCCTGGAACACGGGGCGGACGGTACCAGCGCCCCCACCCCCGGCAAGAAAAGCGCTTCAGCGCTGTAGCACCCGGCGGACTTCCGTCTCCAACACCTCGGCAGACAGCGGGCCCCGCCAGGCGGAGGCGAGCCGCCCATCCCTGCCAAAGAGCATCCCCTGTGGGACCGCTTGTACCGGGCCGAAGCGGCTCTGGCCGTTGCGCAGCCGCTCGTCTGCCACCAGCACCGGGAACGGAAGCTTGTACGCGTAGGCGAAGGGCTCCAGCACCTTGCGCCCTTCCCGGTCCACACCAACCGCCACCACCTGCAGCCCCGCCTCGCCGTGCGCCCGCTGCAGGCCCTCCAACGTGGGGAGATCCGAGAGGCACGGAAAGCACCAGGTTGTGAGGAAGGAGAGCAGCACCACCTTGCCCTCGGCCTGCGCCGGCTCCCACCCCTCCGGCCCCACCGCGGGGAGCGCCAGCACCGGGAGCCGGTCTGCCTCCTCGCCCGCGGCCGGCGCGTGGGCGCAGCCCGCGACGGAACAGGCGAGCGCCGCGGCCAGGGCCCTCATCCGCGCTGACAGTTCCGGCACAGGCCGTACAGCTCCATCTTGTGGGATCTCACCTGGAAGCCGTGGCGCCGCGCCACTGCCTCCTGCAGCGCCTCGATTCGGTCGTTCTCGAACTCCACGATGGCGCCGCACCCGGTGCAGATGAGGTGATCGTGGTGCTCGCGCCCCACGGCCACCTCGTAGCGCGCCTGGCCGTCCCCGAAATTCTGCGCGTGCACCAGCCCGGACTCAGCCAGCAGCTTCATGGTCCGGTACACGGTGGCCACCGACACGCGCGTGTCCCGGCCCCGCACCCGCCCCCAGAGCTCCTCCACGGAGAGGTGGCCGCCCACCTCGAAGAAGGTGTCGATGATGAGGGTGCGCTGGCGGGTGGTCTTGAGCCCGCGCTCGGCCATGTAGCCGGACAGCACCGCGTCCCGGACCTCGCGCCCCGCGCTCATGGGTAACGCTCCTTCCAGCGCCGGAGCGCCTCGTCGTTGCCGGGCGGGCCGAGGTCCGCCCCTGCCAGGGCCACCTGGGAGGCGTGGGCCGCTGCCTGCACGCGGGGATCGGGGTCTCGCAGCTGTTCCACGAGCAGCCGGGCGTGGCGCTGGCCGTCCGGACGGCAGCGGGCCACCTCTGCGGCGACCGCCCGCACGGAGGGATCTCCGTGGCGGAGCAGGGGGGTGAGCTCGTCCTCGCCCCCGCCCACCTTCGCGCGGGGGAGCAGCAGCATGAAGAAGAGGACCGCCGTCCCAATCTGGAACAGCGCCTTGGAGGCCGGGTAGCGGCGCGCCCGCACGAGCGCCATCCGGTAGACGGCGAAGGCGGTCACGAACAGGAGGAAGGTCCACGGCACCGCGGCGGCGAGCGCCGGGGGGACCGCCTCCGGCACCTGGCTGACCCACAGGCCGAGCGCCGCAGAGGCAACCAGCAGGAGGTACAACGCGCCCGCGAAGGCAGGAGCCACCCGGAGCCCTCCCACTTGCGGGGTGGGGGCTTGCGTTGGCGATGGGCTGGCGATGTTGCGGTCCCCGTCGTTCATTGACACCCGAGTCTGGCGGAAGATAAGGGCAGGGGAGGATCTTTACAGCGGGTTTTCAAGGGTTTTCCGATGCTGACGTGGGAGCGGAGACGAAGGCCGGACGAGGTACCCACCCCGGTGGCGGTGGCCCTGTCGGACCACTGCCGGCGCGCCCGGTCCCCTGCCACGGCGGCGGAGGTGCGGGATGCCCTCTCGGTCCTGTCCGCGGAGGATGACTTCCGTGTGACACTGGCCGCGGAGGCGGAGCCGGAGCTCAGCCCCTTGTCCCCGTTCGCCGCGGTGGACCTGGTGCGCGGGGTGGAGCCGCAGCTGGTCCGCAAGCGGCAGGACAGCGGCTACTACGACCTGGTGCGAAACCACCTGTCCCTGCGCGACGAGAAGGTGGTGGAGGTGCAGGTGCCCGTGCGGGTGGAGCGCCCCGTGCCCGGCCCGGTTTCCTCCGCGCCACAGGCCCCGGCTTCAAGGACCGGGAAGGCCCTCTCGGTGCAGGAGCGCATTGCGCCGAAGAAGCGCCCCGCGAGGCAGGTGGCCGAGACGGACGGCGTGGAACAGCCTGCTGCACCGGCCGAGCCGCAACTGCTTCCGTTCCAGGAACGCAAGCTCAACCTGCCCCGCCCCCGGGGGCGTTTCACCCGCGTGGGGGCCACACGCGCGAAGTTCGACACGCTGTTCCACACCTCCTTCAAGCCGGAGCTGGTGGCGCTGCTGGAGCAGGCGCAGAACCGCGTCCAGCTGCTGCGGGCGCTGGCCGAAAGCCACTCGGGCCGGCGGGGGCTGGATCTCTCCGCGGGCAACGTGATGGAGGTGGTGGAGCACCACGGCTTGGTCGAGGCGCTGGTCACCTCGGAGCGGACGCTCGTGCTGGCCGCGTTCGCGGCGCACCGCGGGGCCTCCGGCCGGGTGGCCAAATCGCTCGGCCTGTCCGGGGACGCGCTGGAGGACATCATCCGCGGGGCAGACATGCGCCGCGAGGTGGAGAAAGTCCGCGAGCGGTTCCGCCTGGAGCTCCTCGACGGGCGCAACCTCTCCGTCCGCCTGGAGCACGCCGGGCGGGACAGGTACCTGGTGGACCTGGACATCCAGAAGCGGTTCGTCCGGCAGGTCTCCTCGGAGCTTCGCCGGATGTTCCTGGAGACCGCCGCCGGCAAGGAGACGCTGGAGACGGCCACCGAGGCGGTGGCCCGCAAGTACGGCACGGCGCCCGACCTGCTCGGGCGCGCCCTGATGAAGCTTGGACTGACCGGGGAGCTGAGCGAGTGGCTCGCCGGCGGCCCCCCCCCCACGCCCTGAGGAGAGACACCCCATGCCCATCTACGAGTACGCCTGTGGTTCCTGCGGGAAGCTGAACGAGGTCATCCAGAAGGTGAGCGATCCCGCGCCCGAGCAGTGCGACGGGTGCGGCGCCTCCGGCACGCTGAGCAAGGTGGTGAGCCGGACGTCCTTCATGCTGAAGGGCGGAGGTTGGTACTCGGACCTGTACGCCTCCAGCTCCGGCGGCAAGAAGAGCGGAGGAAGCTCCGGCGGTTCGGGCAGCAGCGGCGGCGGCAGCTCGGGAGGGAGCACCCCGCCCGCGTCGTCCTCCGGTTCCTCCGGATCCCCCGGCAGCAGCGGCGCGTCGGCGGCCTGAGGACACGCCCCCGCGGCGGCTGCTTGCTGGTCAGCTTGTAGCTCCCGCCCCATGTGGGCGGCGGCGGCTCCGCGAGGTAGCCGTCACGCCGCTCGAGCAGGGCCGCGGACGGGAGGTCCCCCTCCGCGGCCAGTGCAGCGAAACCAGGCCGGGCGACCTCGAATTCCCTCCGGCGCAGGGCAGCCAACGCGCCCGCGAAACGGGCCAGCCGCTGGGCCTGCTCCGGGGCAAGTTCCCCCGGCAGCGCCAGCGCCTCCGCCACCCGGACACCCCGCGTCTTCCCCTTCACCTGCAGCAGGTCCAGCTCGCGGAACACCACCGCGTCCCCGGCCAACTCCACCGTGCGCTCGCCGCACAGCACCCTCTAGCCGTAGTCCGAGTTGGCCCCTCCAGCCGGGCCGCCAGGTTCACCGTGTCACCGATCATCGTGTAGTCGAACCGGCTCTCCGAGCCGAGGTTGCCCACCAGCGCCTCGCCCGAGTTGAGTCCAATGCGGACGTGCAGAACCGGCAGCCCGCGGGCGGCGCACTGGCGGCGCACCTCCTCCACCTTCCGCTGACGGCGCACGGCGGCGCGAGCGGCCCGGCGGGCGTGGTACGGCTGGTCCAGCGGCGCGCCGAACATGGCCACGATGGCGTCGCCGATGACCTTGTCGATGGTGCCCTCCCCTCGAGGATGATCTCCGTCATGGGGCCGAGGTAGGCGTTGCGCACCGAGACCAAGTCTGCCGGATCCAGCTGCTCGCTGTCCGTGGTGAACCCCTTGATGTCGGAGAAGAAGGCGGTGACGGCCCGCCGCTCGCCGCCCAGGCGCAGCCGCTCCGGCTCGCGCACCAATTGCTCCACCACGGACGGCCCCACGTGGTGCGCAAGCGCGTGGCGGATCCGCCGCCGCGTCAACTCCGAGGCGCCGCCGCGCATCACCAACTCCCCCAGCGCCACGAGCAGGATCCAGCCGAGCACCGGGAGCACCACCCGGCGCCCGTGCGACAGGGCCCACGCAACCACCAGTCGCCAGCCTGCCACAGCGACCAGCGCGGTGACACCCACCAGCGCCGTCCGCGTCACGCGCATCCAAGCGAACACCACGCCCAGCACCAACGCCACGGCAGCCAGGAGCCACCCAGTGCCGCCGGGACCGCCGGTCACCAGCGAAGCGCGCTCGAGCAACTGGATGGCCGCGGACACGTGCAACCACGTCCCCGGCAGGTCCCATCCCAGGGGCGTGGAGCGGCGGTCCATCTCCCCCGCGCCGGAGGCCGACACGCCCACGAACACGAGCGCGTCCTTGAACGGCTTCAGGGACTCGCCCTCCGCGTTGAGCACGTCCACCAGCCGGACGCTCCGGGCGGTGGGTGTGCCTGCCCGCGCGAGCCGCATCCCGGGGAGCACGGGAAAGCGCACCAGGGGCGTGCCGCGGTCCTGCGTACCGCCCACCTCCCGGCCTCCTCCGCCTCTACAGGGCGGGCGCGCTGCACCGCCGCGAGCGCGAGGAGGGGCAGCGCCCCGCGCTCGGGGGCCAGTACTTACGGGTAGCGGCGGACCACCCCGCGCCCCAGCGTCACCACCAGGCTCGCCTGGCCCGCCACGGCCTCGGCGAGCGTGGGGTGCGACAGGCTGGGTGAGGCCATCCGCTGCGCGAGCGCCTCGGGCCGCTCCACGCCCGGGACGCCGGCCAGCTTGGGCCCCTGCTCCAGTTGGAGCGCATCCGCGCGGACGTCCGCCTGTCCCACGCCGAGGAGGGTGGGC
>VGRA01000094.1 GCA_016875515.1 Deltaproteobacteria bacterium
CGTTGCTGGCGTTGGCCGTCCAGGTGAGCCGGGCGGTGCGGCGGACCACGGAGGTGGCGAGTGCCGTGGGGGCCGCCGGGATGGCCGGCGGCGGCGGGGCGACCACGGCGACCTTGGCCTGGACGGAAGCAGACAGGCCGCCCGCGTCCGCCACGGTGCCCGTCACCGCGTACGTCCCGGCCGCGCTGAAAGTGTACTGCGCCGAGGCGCCCGCCTGATGGGAGCCGCCGCCCACGGTCCACTTCACGGTGGAGGAGAGATCTCCCTGCTCGGCATCCGCGGCGGAGGCGCTGAAGGTGACCGCCACGCCGGTGTCCACGGTCACGGCGCCCCCGGCGGGGGCAAGCAGGCTGAGGGTAAGTGCGGTGTTGGGGACAGGATCGGTCACCGTGACGGTGGCCTGGGTGGAGGCGGCCAGCCCGCCCGCGTCCGTCACCGTGGCGGTCGCGGTGAACGTCCCGGCCGTGCCGAGCGTGAACTGCGCCGCTCCACCGGACTGGGTGCTGCCGCCCGGGCGGGCCTACTGGATGGAACCAGCGAGGTTGCCCTGCTCGGCGTCCGTGGCGGTGGCGGTGAACGTGACCGCGCTGCCGGTGGTGATGGAGGCGCTGCCTCCGGCCGGAGCGGTGAGGCCGATGGACGGGGCGGTGTTGGGGGCGGGGGCGGCGAAGGAGGCCGCGGCCTTGCGGAGGTTCAGCAGGCCCGCGCCGAAGTTCACGTCCTATCCCACGGTGCCGAGGTCTACGGTGTTGGAGGTGAGGGCGGTGCGAATCTCCGCGGGGGTGGCGGTAGGACGGAGGGCCTTCAGCACCACGGCGGCACCTGCCGTGATGGTCGAGGAGAAGCTGGTGCCGCCGATGCTGACGCAGCCGTTGCCGGAGCTGGCGCCTTCCCCCGGCTCGGCCACGTTGTTGGCGTTGGCGTCCGTGCAGGAGACCGTGACGTTGGTCGTGTGGATGGACGTGCCCGGGGCGGCGATGTCCACGTACGGCCCGAAGTTGCTGAAGCTGGACTTGGCGTTGGCGCAGCTGGTGGACGCCACGTCCAGGATCTGCGCGGGGCCCCGGCTGGTCACCGCCTGGACGTTCTCGTTGCCCGCGGCCATCACCGTGACCGCGCCATTGCCCTCGGCGTACGCCGCCGCGCCCAGGAGGGACTGGCAGATGGAACCGTCGGAGCAGGTCTGGTAGCTCAGTGTGATGACGTGCGCCCCCACGTCTGCCGAGCAGCGGATGCACTCGGCCATGTCGGAGATGTAGGCGCTGCCGCTGAACAGGTTGCTCACCCGGACCGGGATGATCTGCGCGGACCAGGCCACGCCGCTCACACCCACCGCGTTGTTGCCGATGGCCGCCGGGGAGCCAACCACTGCGGTGCCGTGGTTGCCCACGGGATCACAGTTGCCCGGCCCGTTGCTCGCGGTGTTGAAGCAGAGGTCCATCCGCAGCGAGGCGGCCAGGTCCGGGTGGTTGGTGCTGACGCCCGTGTCACAGATGGCCAGCAGCACGCTGTTGCTGCCCGTTCCGCAGGCCCACCCGCCGCGGGACTCGATGTTGGTGTGCTGCCACTGCGTGCTGAGCTGGGGATCATTCGGGGTGACTGTGGTCACCTGGTCCGGGGCCACGAGCGCATCCACCTCGGCCCAGGCCACGTTGGGGTTGGCGCGGTAGCGCTGCACGGTCGAGGCGGTCTTCGACGCGGCCACCTTCACCACCTGCCCGCCGCCCCGGAGGTTGCGCTGGACGGTGGCGCCCGCGGCCTGGTGTGCAGCGCTGCGCGCGGAGCTGGACACCCCCGGCTTGAAGGTGACGATCACGCGGCCGGTGTCCAGCTGGACCAGCCCTTGCTGCGCGGAGTCCTCCTGCAGGGGGCCACCGCCGCTGACCTCGACGGCTCCGGCACCACAGGCGGAGAAGGCGAAGCGAGAGGACCGCAGGGCGCGCTGGGAGAACGTACGAAGCGTCAAGGGGGGGCGACACAGCACGGCGGGGAGGGCGTGGGGCCGCAACTTGGGTGTGTGGCGCCCGGTTGTGACGACGTGCGCTGGGAGGTGTGCACGCCCGCTGAGCGACGGTAGGGTGCCCGTCGCCATGAACCACCGCCTGTTTGTCCTTCCCTTCCTGCTGCTCGGCGCCGTCGTGGGGTGCCAGTGCGGGGCCCCGGATCCGTGTGCCACCGTGCGCTGCGGCACCGGCATGATCTGCGAGCCAGAGACCGGGCGTTGCGTGCAGGGGGGCCAGGCGGACGGCGGAACGGGAGGAGGCGTCGGCGGGGGGACGGGAGGCGGCAGCGCCTCGTGTTCGCCTGCGTGCAGCGGGACGACCCCGGTGTGCGACCCGTACTCGTCGTCGTGCAAGGCGTGCACGGTGACGGAGGGGTGCGGCGGCACCACGCCCTTCTGCGAACCCGCCGCGCAAGGCGGCCTGGGGCGCTGCGTTGCGTGCACCGCGAACGCCGGCTGCTCCGGGAGCAAGCCGTACTGTGACGCCACGCTGCTCCCCGCCGGGGGATGCGTGGAGTGCCGGGCGAACGGTGACTGTCCTCTCGCGGGACAAGTCTGCGATCCCACCGCGCGGACGTGCGTGGCGGGGGGAACCGGAGGGGGCATGGGCGGTGGAACCGGCAGCGGCGGCGGCAGCGGCGGTCCCACCGCGGTGACGTTCGACGATGCCGGGGTCAGCACCTCGTGTCTCGCGGGCTACGTCCCACCCTCCGGCCAGTCCTGCAACAATTCCGAGTGCCCACGCGGCTTCGAGTGCGTGGGGGGGGTGTGCGTCCTCCGCGGCCAGTCCGGGGACGTCCAGGTGACGCTCCGCTTCGACCAGCAGGAGGACCTGGATCTCCACGTGGTGGAGCCATACCCGGACGGCGGCAGCTGTGACATTTACTACGGCAACCCCGGGCAAAACCCGAACGGTACCCCGCCTCCGTTCGATCCGTGCGCCACGCCGCTCGGCGGGCTGCTGTGCGCCAACAAGTGCGACACGGAGGGGTGGTTGGACCTGGACGCCTACGCTGCCTGCAACCCGAGCAACGTGATGGTGGAGAACGTCATCTACCCGGCCGGGCAACCCGCCCCACGAGGCGCCTACACGGTGCGGGTGGAGTACTACAAGACCTGCACGCCCAGCTACCCGGTGCCCTACGAGGTGGAGGTCCGTGCCAACGGCAAGCGCCGCTTCTACTGCGGCACCTTCGGTCCCAACGCCAGCCATGGCGGAAACTCTGGGGCAGGCGTCACCGTGACCACGTTCACACTGCAGTGAGCGCGTTCGCTCAGGATTCAGCCGGCGCGTAGGTCCGGCGGTGCGCCGCCACGCCCAGGTAATGGAAGGGCGCGCCCTTCCCGTCGCCGGCAGGCCTCGCATCCATTTCCTCGCGCGAGACCATGACGGCTTCGTATTCCGGGACGGTGAGCCGCCGGCGGGCGGCGAGCCGCTCGGGGATCCGCAGGGAGCGCACGCGTGCCGTGGCACCGCCCAGCACGGTCCCGCTGAAGAACTCCGCGCAACTGCCGCTCCCATAGCTGAACAGCCCGACCTGCTGTCCCTCCAGCCCCTCCCCGCCGGAGGCGAGCAGGCTGGTGAGCGCGAGGTACAGCGAGCCCGTGTAGACGTTGCCGATCTCCGCCGGGAAGTGGAGGGAGGGCGCCACGAGCCGTTCGAAGGAGGCGTCCGGCGCGGGATCCCAGTCCAGCGTCCGGAGGTGCCGGTGGGCCTTCACCGCCATCTTCCCGTAGGGCACGTGGTAGGCGATCGCCGCAAACCGGTCACTGAACCGAGCGTGCGCCGTGGGGGCAGCGAGCCCCTGGTAGCCGCGGTACGCCCCCTCCAGCGCTTCCAGGTAGCACTTCACCGAGAAGTGACCGTCCACCTGTGCATCCTTTGAGTAGAGCGGGCGCCAGAAGTCGTTGACGTCCTGCGAGAAGATGCCAGACATCCCCGCGTCCAGCGCGACCAGGCGTGGGGCCTCCGAGAGCAGGAGGGCCACTGCCCCTGCGCCCTGGGTGGGCTCCCCCGCGGTGCGCAGCCCGTACCGCGCAATGTCCGAGCAGATGACCAGCGCCTTCTTGCCTCGGGCGCTCCCGGAGCGGATCCAGTCCAGCGCAAGCTGCAGCGCAGCCGTCCCGCCGTAGCAGGCGTGCTTGGTCTCGAACACGCGCATGGCCCGGGGCAGCTGCAGCAGCCCCTGCACGAACGAGGCGACCGGCTTGCTGTGGTCCACTGCGGTCTCGGTGCCCACGGCCAGGAGGCCCACGTCCTCCCCGTTGCTCCCGGCGAGCGCGAGCGCCTCCCGGGCAGCCCGCGCAGCGAGCGTCACCGTGTCCTCGTCCTCGCCCGGGACGGCCATCCTGCGGGTGCCGAGCCCGTCCACGAACTTGGAGGGGGCCACGCCGCGTGCGTCCGCGAGGTCTGCCAGTTCGAGGTATTGCGAGGGAAAAGCAACGCCGAGTGAGTCGATTCCAACAGGGGGGGACATGGACATGACCACTCCGGTTAATGCGGGACGGGCGGTTTGCGCTATGGATTCGTCCATGTCCTTGCCCAGCGCGCTCGAAGGCCGCCTGTCCCTCCCCGTGGTCGCCGCCCCCATGTTCCTCGTGTCTGGGGTGGAGTTGGTCCTCGCCGCGTGCAACGAGGGGATCCTGGGGACCTTTCCGGCGCTCAACGCGCGCACCACCGAGGCGCTGGACGGCTGGGTGGCGGAGCTGTCCCGGTTGAACGCGCCGTACGGCGTGAACCTGGTGGTGCACCGGACCAACCCGCGGGTGCAGGCAGACCTGGAGGTGCTGGAGCGTCACCGGGTGCCGGTGGTGATTACCTCGCTCGGCGCGGCGGCCGAGGTGGTGGAGCGCGTGCACAAGTGGGGGGGCGTGGTGTTCCACGACGTCACCAACGCCCACCACGCGAAGAAGGCGGCAGACGCCGGGGTGGACGGGATCATCGCGGTGGCAGCCGGTGCAGGCGGTCACGCGGGGACGCTCCACCCGTTCGCGCTGGTGACGGAGATCCGAGGCTTCTTCCAAAAGACGCTGCTGCTCGGCGGCTGCATCAACACCGGGGCGGAGGTGCTGGCGGCGCTCACGGTGGGCGCGGACCTGGCGTACATGGGCACGCGCTTCATCGCCACGCAGGAGTCGAGCGCGGGGGACGCTTACCGGCAGATGGTGGTGGACGCGCGCGCCGCGGACATCGTCTACACCCCGGCGGTCTCCGGCGTCCCGGCCAACTTTATGCGGCCGTCACTGGAGAAGGCCGGCTACGACATGGAGAAGCTGCTGCGCCCCGGCGAGGTGGACTACGGCAACAAGCTGAAGCCCGCGGACGACGAGGCCAAGGCGTGGAAGACGGTCTGGTCTGCGGGCCACGGCGTGGCCGGCGTCCGGGACGTCCCCACGGTGAAGGAACTGGTGGACCGGCTCCGCTCGGAGCTGGCCGAGGCCCGCGCTCGCGTGGCCGCCCTGCGCTGAGACGTCAGCGCTCCAAGGGGAGGAACAGGACGCTGTCCCCGTCCTCCCAGGCCACGCGCCAACGGCCATCGGCGCGCAGCGCCTGCGCCAGTGCGGAGCCGGCGCGGTCTGCCACGGCGTCCACCTGCCACCGCTGCAGCACCTGCTGCCACCCCGGGGCGGCGTTGTGCAGCGTGAGTCCGTCCCGGATGACCTCCGGCGGGAAGCAGTCCACGCGCTGGTCCCAGAACGGCTGCACGTGAGGCCACAGCGCCCACTGGATGGCGCCGCCATAGTCGAAGTGGTTGTAGGGGCGCTGCGGCCGGTGGAGATCCAGCTGCTCCAGGAGCCCTGACGGAAAGTACTCGGGGGAGAGACGGGCCAGCTCCGCGCGCGTCGGCATGGCGCCGTGGAGGGCCCACCCGCTGGCGAGCAGCACGGCGAGCGGAACGGGGAGGTGCGAGGACGGAAGGCGCGGTGGAGCCCCGTCCTTGCGCCACCTCCGGAACGCCTGGGGCAGGTGACGTCCCAGCAGCGGACAAGCCGCCAGCGCGGCGAGCGGGATGTTCCGCAGCGAGGCGAAGGCCATGGCGCAGAAGGCGGACGCGAGGAGAACGTGTCCCCACGCGGGCCGCTCGCGCGAGGCGAGGACGACCGTGGCGCACAGCGCGCCGAGGCCCAGGAGCATCCAGCCGAACGGAGAGGCCAGGCTGGGCGGCTGCCACTCGAGGTTCTGCTGCAGCAACTCCCGGAGGTGACCCTGCCTGCCAGCCAGGCTCGCCGCCGCGTACTGGAGGGGATGTAGGAAGCGGTCCACCGGGGTGGGACTGACGAAGCAGCCCGCCACCGCCGCCCCCAGCATGGCCCCCGACTCGCGGAGGCCCAGCGCGTCCGGCCGCTTCGCCAGTTGCCCGAACACCGCGCCCCCGAGCAGGGCGCCCAGCGCGAGCAGCCCCGCGAGGAAGCTGCCGTGCAGGTTGGCCCAGAGCGAGAAGAGGGCTGCCATGCCGGCAAGCCTCCATCGCACTTGAAGGTCCGCGTGTGCGATCAGCAGCGCCGCCGCGAAGCAGGCGTTGGAGAAGATCCACGGGCGCAGCGAGAAGGCGGGCAGGAGCAGGACGGCCACGAAGGCCGCGCAGAGCGCCGCCGCCCAGCCGGTGTCCTCCCAGCGGACGAGCACCCGCCAGCCTAGGGCCAACGTGCAAGCGAACAGGGTCACCGCGAGGAGGACCAGTCCCCATGCGCCCAGCTTCTCCAGCGTTGCGGCGAAGAGCAGCTCGGACAGCCACTCGTGCATGAACCAGGGCCAGTCCGGCGCCGTGAAGCTGAAGGTGTTCCGGGTGAGCAGCTCCCCGCGGGCCAGCAGTTCCCGCCCGGCGCGCAGGTGCCACCACGCGTCGTCCACGCGCACCGGCAGCAGCAGCGCGGTGATGGCCATCACCAGCGACAGCACCACCGCGAAGGGCGAGGGCAAGGCGTGCAGGGCGCTGCGCCCGGTGAACATGGCGGTGGTGTACCGTGTTTGCCCCCAGCCCGTCCCTCACATGTCCTCGCCCGCCGCCCGCCTCCTCGAAGCCATCCGTTCCGAAGCCAAGCCCGGCCTCTGGTCTGCCGGTGTCAACCTCTCCCGCGGAGGCGCGGTGGCGCAGGAGTCCCGCACCGCCACGGAGGTGGTGCTGCGCGTCAAGTCCGCCGGCCGGCCGGTCCCCTGGACCGCCATCCTCTATCCCGGGGACGAGGCCTGGGAGTGCAACTGCCCGGGCCGGGTGGATCCCTGCGAGCACGTCGTGGCCGCAGCCATTGCGCTCCAGCAGGCGGAGACCCAGGGCGGCGAAGTGGCCTCCGCCGAGAGTCGGTGGACGCGCGTGGGCTACCGCTTCTCGCGCGTGGACGGGGGGCTCGCGCTCCAGCGGACGCTCCTCCACTCAGACGGAAGGGAGGAGCCGCTGCAGGGGATGGTGGCGGCGCTGCTGTCTGCGGGGGGGAGCGCCCGGTACCAGGTCGAGCAGCACGACCTGCAGGTCGACCGCTTGCTGGAGAAGCCCACGCGCGGCGCCCTGCAGGCCGAGCGCCTGGACGCGCTCCTCAGGTTGTTGGAGCCGGCTCGCACCGCCACGCTGGACGGGCGCCCGGTGGCCATCTCCGGGGAGCAGGTGCCGCCGCGCGTGACCGTGGTGGACCGGGGAGACCAGCTCGCCGTGGTGTTCGAGAAGGATCCGCGCATCACTGCCGCGGTGAGCCCCGGGGTGGCGCTGTGCGGCGAGGTGCTGTGCCGCCTGGGTGAGCCGCAGGTGTCGGGGGCGTGGCTCCAGTCCCTTCCGTGCGAGCGGGTGTACCCCGCCTCGCAGGCAGGCGAGCTGGCCGCCCGCGTCATGCCGGAGCTCGCCCGCAGGCACCCGGTGGAGGTGAAGACCTCGCGGCTGCCGCGCGTGGATGCCTCGCTCAAGCCGCGCATCCAGCTGGAGCTGGACATGCTGGAGGCCGGCCTCTCGGTGCTGCCGTCCCTGGTGTACGGGGCGCCGCCGCGGGCGCGGGTGGACCAGGGGCGCCTCGTCCACCTCCGGGGGGCGGTCCCGCTGCGGGACGAGGCCGCGGAGAGCCGCCTCGTCCACAAGCTGCGCGAGGACCTGGGGC
>VGRA01000095.1 GCA_016875515.1 Deltaproteobacteria bacterium
CCCGCGCGGAGCGGACGCGCGCCGCCGCCGAGGCGGAAGAGGCGCGCTCGGCCCCGGGGCGTGGCGGGAAGCGGGCGCTGGACTTCATCGGCTTCTCGCAGCAGGCGTCGTCCAGCCGCGTGTACGTCCGCACCAATGGCCCTGCGACCTATGACGTCAGCGAGGCGGGCAGCGGCAGGGTGGTGTTGACGCTGGAGGACACCTCCATCGGGATGGCGAACAACCAGCGCACGCTGGACACCAGCTTCTTCGAGACAGCGGTGACGCGGGTGCAGGCCGTCCCGGGGCCGGGGCGCTCGGTGCGGGTGGAGATCCTGCTGCGGCGGCCCGTGCCCTACACCGCGGCGCAGCAAGGCAACGAGATCCGCGTGGACTTCGAGCGGCCGGGACGCCCGTGATGGCGCTGCTCTGCCTGGTCCTCTGCGCGTCGCTGTCGGCCCCGCTCCAGCTGGGGGGCAGCGCGGCCATCGCCACGGCGGACCGGCTGGCCTGGAGCGAGGACGGACAAACGCTGGAGGCGAGCGGCGGGGTGGAGTGGGTTCAGGGGCCGCTGACGGTGCGCGCGGACAGCCTGCATTACGACGCGCGGTCCGGGCGGGCCACTGCGCGCGGCCACGTGCTGTTCCTGTCCTTCCCGTACTTGGGGGTTGCGGACGAGGCGGAGCTGTCCGGGGACGGCGCGGAGGCGCGCTTCAAGGGGGCGCTCTTCTTCCGCAAGTCCGGCATCTCAGCGGAGGCCCTGCGCGGGCTGCGTACGCTGGACGACGTGCGCCGCCTGGGGAAGACGGAGCTGGTGGTGACCGGGCGGGTGGCCCGGCGGCTGGCGGCAGACAGGTGGGAGGTGGAGGACGTGGCCTTCGTCCCGTGCGACTGCGATCCCACGCAGGCCAACTGGAAGATCGAGGCGGCGCGCGGGAACTTCCAGGCGGGCGAGCGCGCCATCCTCGAGTGGACGCGCGTCTCGGTGCACCGGCCGCCCCTGCTGGGCAGGTGGGTGGAGGACGTCCCGGTGCTGCCCCCGCTGCCATGGATGTACGTGCCGCTGTCCCCGCGGCGCAGCGGGCTGCTGATGCCGAAGGTGCAGGGGACGCCGCTCAGCGGGCTGGACGTCGAGCAACCGCTGTTCCTCGCGCTCGGTGAAAGCCACGACCTGACGCTCACCCCCAGCTACCTGTTCGGCGCGGGCCCCTCCACTCCGGGCGGCAGCCTCCCGGTCTTCGGCGTGCGGGGCCCCCGGCTGCACGCGGAGTACCGCTACGTGCCGGACGAGGAGAGCTCGGGGCGGGCCACGGGCGCGCTGCTGTGGGACCTCCGCGAGCAGAGGGATCCACTCCGGCCGGGCAGCGCCGCGCTGGTCCCCGCGGCCGGTGGGGCGCTGGCTCCGCGGACGCGGGGCGCGCGCGGCGAGCTGTCCCTCTCCCATGTCCAGTCGCTCGGCGGAGGGTGGGCCGGCCGCGCGGATCTCTCCGCGGTCTCGGACGGCAACTACGTCCGGGACCTCAACCCGGACGTGCTCGGGCGCGAGGCGCAGTACCTGCGGTCCACCGCGTCGCTCTCGCGGCGGGGCGGAGACGGCTGGCTCGGGGTGGACGTGGTGCTGCGGCAGGATCTCCGGTGGGGGCATGCGCTGCTGGGGGGAGACCGGGACCTCACGGGGGCGCAGGTTCCCGGGCCGTCCACGCTCCAGCGGTTGCCCGCGCTCCGCGCCGAACTGTTCGAGCGGCCGCTGGCGGGACCGCTCACGGTGGCGGGCTCGGCTTCGTTCGTGAGGGTGGCGCCGCTGTCCGGCGCCGGAGGGGACGAGGGGACCGACGGGCGGTTCGACCCCGTGCGCCCGGACGTGGACGGCACGCAGGCAGACGGGAGGTGGCAGCCGGGGGAGCGCGAGGCCCGGATGCGCCTGGACCTGCGGCCCCGGCTCGCTGGCAGCTGGCGGCTGGGGCAGGTGGCCTCGGTGTCCTCCTGGATGGCCTGGAGGCAGGATGGCTGGGTGGGCGAGTCCTCCGGGCAGGTGATCCACCGCGGCTACCCCAGTGCGGGGGTGCAGATGGCCACCCGGCTGGAGGGGCAGCTGGGCGCCGGGGCGGTGCAGACCCGGCACGTCGTGGAGCCCTCGGTGGCGCTGCAGTCCATCCCCGTGGTGCTCGGGGCGGCGCCGGCCGTGGCCTACGACGAGGTGGACGCCGCCATCTCGGGGCCCCTCCCGCTGCAGGGCGTGGCGGTCCTGCGCCAGCGCTTCCTGCAGGCCCCGAGCGGCGCGGAGCGGCTGAGGGTGGAGCTGGGGCAGGGGGTGGACCTGGCGCTGGGGCGCGCCGCGGATGCCTTTGCGCGGGTGGGCGCGGACGTGGGGCCGTTTCGGCTGAGCGGGACGGCCCGGTACGATCCCGTCCGCTCCCGGTGGGCGCAGCTGCAGGGGACGCTCCGGGTGGGGGCCCCGCGAACCGGGGCGTGGGTGGCGTACGAGCGGCTGCTGCTCACCGGGTCGGACCGCACCCGGCGCGGGGTGGACGAGCTGCTCGGGCGCCCGGTGTTGGAGGCAGAGCTGCCCTTGATGACGGTTGCGGAGCAGCTGACTGCGGGGGCCTCGGCCACGTTCAGGTCGGGGCTGGGGCTGCGCTACGAGGCGCTGGTGGGGCCCCGGCCGCCGGCCGTGCTGCCCGCGGGCGGCTTCCAGCCCATCCGCCAGCAGACGCTGGCCGCGTCCTACGGGCCGGCGTGTGACTGCTGGCGGATGGAGGGGCAGCTCGTGGCCCGTCCCAACCCGCTGGTGGCGGGGGCCTGGACCTGGCAATTCGGGGTGTCGCTGACGCTCGCGGGGTTCGGCACCTTCGGGACCGGGGGCTGAGGGAGACGTCCCGTCCTTGACTGCGCCGTGACCCACTCGGCAGGATGAATGGGCTCGTAGGTCCAAGGGAGAGACTGCTTGATTCGACAGGTCCCGGTGCTGTGCGCGCTGGTGGGTTGGGCCCTCTTCGGGTGCGGGGCCAACCCTCCTGCGTCCCTGGAGTTCGTGGAGGTGGTCCCGGCCCAGCCGCGCATCGGTGAGATTGCCACCGTGCGGTTCCGGGCCACGGACTCCCGCGGCGAACCCATGGCAGGTACGCAGGTCAACTTCGCGCTGGCGCAGCCGGACGCGGCGGTGAAGCTCTCCCCCCCCGTGGGGCTGACCAACCGGGGGACGGGCATTGCGGAGGTTCAGCTGGTGGTGACCACCCGCGTGAGCTCCGTGGTGGTGGTGGCCACCGCGGAGGGGAGCAAGGTCTCCCAGTCCCCGCCCATCAGCATTGCCGGCGCCCAACCCAGCGCACGGCAGTTCACCTTCCAGTGCGGATCCATCTCCGGGAACGAGCCCAACGGCGGCGTGCGCGCCATCATCGCGTACAACGACACGCGCGACCTCATTGCTGGCGTCCGGCTCAACTGCGTGGCCCACGTGGGCGACCGCAACGGCGACGGTGTGCCCAACGCGCTCGTGTCCTTCATGACGGAGGCGGGCACCATCAACCCCACACAGGTGAGCAAGGCGGACGGCGTGGGGCATGCCCTCACGGTCTACAAGACGAGCCTCCCGCCGCCCCAGCCGACGGATCCGGGCACCTTCTCCTGGACGCCGCTGAAGGACCTGACCCACACCGGCGAGTACCTGGCCCCGCTGTGGATGGAGCCGTTCAACTGGTCTGACAACCCCATCCAGCTCGGGACGGCGGACAAGCAGGAGCCCCGCCGCACCGATCCCATCATCAATGGCCGGGTCAACAACCCGCGTGACAACCTGGTCACCATGATCGCCATCACCCGCGGCGAGGAGTGGTTCGAGGATCTCAACAACAACGGGGGGTGGGATGCCGACCCCGCGGAGCCGTTCGAGGACACCACCGAGCCGTTCGTGGACAACAACGACAATGGGACGTGGGATCCCGGCGAGCGGTACTCGGACACCAACAACAACGGGAAGTGGGACGGGAAGAACGAGGAGTTCGACGCCAACACCCAGATCTGGGCGTCCAACCGCATCCTGTGGACCGGCATCCCCAACGCCGCGGACTTCGGCGGCAGCCGGCCCGTGTACCGGCTGCTGGCGCCGGTGACGCCCCCGGACCTGGCCCACGCCGGCGCGGCCTCCTACAGCGCGGTGGTTGCTGATCCGTGGTTCAACTCCATTGCGTTCGGCACCCCCGCGGACAACTGCGAGGTGGTGGGCTCGAAGAACGTCATCAGCACCCCGAACCCGTTCTTCTCGGGCGTCCGGTTGTCCTTCCCGTCCCCCACGCGGCTGACCTTCACCGTGGCGGACGCTCACGAGCCAGACGCGGATCCGTTCCCCGGGCCGGTGGGTTGGGAGTCCAACATCCGCTGCACCCACTCCCTCAGCCCACTGGACGTGGCCACGGTCCAGTTGGACTACCCCCGGTTCTCCGGAACGGTGCGCTGACGCGCGGTGGCGGCGCAGCGCAAGCGGCGGCCCGCGGCCGCCCTGCCGGGCGTCCCGGCTGCGGAGCGTGAAAAGGCCATCCTGGCGGCGGCGGTGAGGGTGCTCGCGCGCAAGGGGTACCACGGGTGCCGCATGTCGGACGTGGCCCGCGAGGCGGGCGTGGCCTACGGGCTCGTGTACCACTACTTCGGCAACAAGGACGCGTTGCTGCAGACGGTCTTCCGGGCCGGCTGGGGACAGTTCATGGCCGGCATCCGTGCGGCCGCGGACCCGGACCGGCCGCTCCCGGAAGGGCTGGTGGCGCTGGTGTGCGTGGTGCTGGAGGCGTGGCGGCGCGAGCCGGAGGCGGTGCGGGTGCTGATCCTGGAGATCGCGCGGGGGGCCGGCGGCCGGAGCTACCGGCAGCGGCTGTTCGAGGAGATCGTGGGCGTGCTGCGGGGGATGTTCGAGCGTGCGCGTGCGCGCGGAGAGCTGCGCGCGGCGGTGGAGCCCAAGCTGGCTGCGGTGCTGCTCTTCGGCGCGCTGGAGACGGCGCTCACCGCGTGCGTGCTGGGCAGCCTCTCTCCGCGCAGCCAGCCGGAGCTGGAGCGGGCCGCCTCCGGCGTGGCAGAGACATTCCTGCACGGCGTCTGCGCCGTGCGCTGAAGCCGCAGCAAGGGCGGCAACGAGCGGGGAGGCGGAGACACCATGAACGAGGCGCAGGTGGCGTGCAGCGTGGACGCAGGTATTGCCCGGCTGGAGATCCGGCGCGAGCGGCAGCGAAACAGCCTCTCGCCTCAGGTCATCCAGGAGCTGCTCGCGCACCTGGACGCGCTGGAGAAGGACCCTGCCGTTCGCGTGGTGGTGCTGACGGGCGCGGGGGAGAAGGCCTTCTGCGCGGGCGGAGACCTGGGGGGGATGGCGCAGGACGGCGGCTTCCTCGGGATGCATGACGGCAGGAGGCAGTACGGCAGGTTGCTCGAGCGGCTCTCCACCTTCCCGCGTCCCACGGTGGCGCGGATCAGCGGCCATGCGCTCGCGGGAGGGCTGGGGCTGGTGCTGGCGTGTGATCTCGCCGTGGCAGCGGAGGAGGCACAGTTCGGCACGCCGGAGGTGGACGTGGGACTGTTCCCCATGATGGTGATGGCCCTGCTGCAGCGGCACGTGGGGCGGAAGCGCGCGCTGGAGTGGGTGATGACGGGGGCGCGCTTCTCCGCGGCGGAGGCGCTCTCTGCGGGCATCATCAGCCGCGTGGTGCCGCGGGCCGGGCTGGACGCGCAGGTGGACGGGCTGGCGCGGACGCTGGCCGGGAAGAGCCGCGCGGTGCTGACCCTGGGCAAGCGTGCCTTCCATGCCGCGGAGGACCTCCCCTTTGGCCCCGCGCTGGAGTTGCTCGCCTCCCAGCTGTCGCTCAACACGCTGGCCGACGACGCCGCCGAGGGGGTCTCTGCCTTCCTGGAGAAGCGGCCGCCGGCCTGGAAGGACCAGTAGGCCGAGCAGCCGCCTGGGCTCAGCGCTCGAAGTCCAGCCGGAGCAGCGACTCCGGGTCCACGTACTTCCCCTCGAGCTTCACCGCCCAGTGCAGGTGGGGGCCGGTGACGCGCCCGGTCATCCCCACGGCCCCGAGCAGCTCACCGCGCTTGACCTGCTGGCCCTCCGCCACGTCCGTGCGGGAGAAGTGGAAGTAGGCGGTGTAGAGGCCGGCGCCGTGGTGGAGGATGACGGTGTTGCCCGTGGAGAAGCACTCCCGCGCCATCACCACCATGCCGTCGTTGGCGGCCTGGACCGGGTCCCCCGTGCGGCCGTCCAGGTCGGTGCCCATGTGCTGGCTCTTCAACTTGCCGTTGTACACGCGCCGGTCACCGAAGGGGGCGGTGATCTCCGTGGCGCGCGGCCACTGGAAGTTCCGGGTGAAGAGCGGCGGGCCCCACGCCTGGCCGTAGGCGCGGTTGAAGGCTCGGTCGTCCTCCTTCATCTTCCGCTTCGCCGCGGCGTTGGGCGAGGTGAACCGCTTTGACACGCCGAGCACCCGCTCGCGGAACGCGGGCGGAAGCACCTGCAGCGCCCCTGCCAGCTCCGTCCCGTCTGCCAGGGCCACCGCCAGCGGCTGCTCGCCCGGCTCGGCGTCCACGGCCAGCCCCGCGAGCGCGCGGTGGCCGGCGGGCGTCCGGAAGAAGCGCAGCGCCTTGTCCCCGATCCGCCCCTCGGCCGGTGCCTTCTTGACGGGGACCGTCACCAGCAGCAGGTCCCCGGGCCGGGCCGTACCGGGGGACAGCCGCAGGGCCAGGGCGGCGGCAGGTGCAGGCGGGGAGCCCGGCGTGGCGGTGGGCGGTGTGACCGGCCCAACCGTTGCGGAGGCGAGCGCCGACGCGAGCGCCCGCGCGAGCGCCTCCCTCACCGCGTCCGCCCCCGGGCGGGCTGCACCTTCCCCGCGCCTGCCGGCGGCGCCGCCGGGAAGTTGACCTCCAGCACCTTGCGGGCCTGGGCCTTCAGCGCGTCTGCCACGCCGCCTGCCTCCGTCACCGCGACCAGCGCCGCGCGCGCCTCGGGCGTCTTGACGTCGTCCAGGAGCTCCAGCACCCAGTGCTTGACGTCATCCCCGCGGTCCTCGTCCAGGAGGAACCCGAGGATGAAGGCCACCCCCTCCGGGGACTGGACCAACCGGTCGTTGTCGTGGAGGGCGGAGACCACCACCCGGACCACCTCTGCGCCGAGCACGCCGTCCTCCAGCTCCCGGCGGAGGTGGGGGAGCACCTCCTTCCCCGGGTAGCGGGCCAGCCCGGCGAGCGCGGAGCGGTGGAAGAAGGGGCCCCGCCCCTTCTGGCGGCGGACTGCCGCGGCCAGCTCCGTCAGCGACTCGCCGTCTCCCAGCGCGGCCGACCCGCACGTCGCAGCCTCCACGAGGTTGGCGTCCAGGTCCGACCGGCGGAGGAGATCAAACAGGTACTCGCGGCCGGGCGCGTGATCCACCCGGCCGAGCAGCTGCAGCGCCGCGGCGCGCACCCGCAGGTTCCCCACCGCGTCCTCGGGGAGCCCCGCCGGCCGCTGCGCGAGCCCCAGGACGAGGGGCCCGAAGTCGGCGGGCAGGCGCTTCCAGGGGCTGTCTGCCAAACGGCGCAGGACCGCCTCCCGGACGTACGGGGAGGGATCCTCGGCGAGGGCGGCGAGCAGGGCGGTGAGCGCGGAGAGAGAAGGCGCGGAGCCGGTGGACGGCTCCTTCGAGAAGGGGGCCGCCAGCGCCAGCTGCGCGAGCAGCCGCCACGCCGGGTCCTTCTCCTCGCGCGCGGCGGAGATCCACTCCCCCTCAGGCAGCGCGGCGGCGTCCACGCGGGCCAGCGCGTTGCCGCCGCGGTTCCAGTTGATCCACTCGGGGGCCGCCGGCAGCTTCACCTTCAGCGTCACCACCGGCTTGTCCACGGTGAGGGCCAGCGCCTCGTGGTAGGCGGGCTCGTAGCGCCGGTGGACGGTGAGGGGCAGCTTGAAGGCGAAGACGGTCTTGTCGGCCGGGTGGTTGGGGCGCTGCTTCACCGTGAGGGTCAGCTCCCCCGAGGCGTAGCTCCACGAGGGCTCCACCACCGGGTAGCCGCGGCGTGTCAGCCAGGCTTCCTTGAAGGCGCGGACCTCCTTCTCCTTT
>VGRA01000096.1 GCA_016875515.1 Deltaproteobacteria bacterium
TGGCCACCAGGTAGCAGTTGCCAATCATCCCTTGCACCACGTCGTCCTTGCTGACGCCACCCACGAACAGCTGGCCCTTCACCCACTCGTACTTGAGGTTGGTGTCGTCCTTCATGACGGCCGGGTCGGCCAGGTCCTTGCGGACGTTGGTACCGCCGGTGCCGCCGGCCACCACCGCGTCGTCAATGAGCAGCGAGGACATCTCCTCGGAGATGAACTTGTTCATCCGCTCCTTGGCGGCCGGCTCGAACTTGTCCCCGTTGGCGATGAACAGCTCGCGCAGCTGCCGGCGCTCGCTGTTGGTGACGCCGCCGCCGTCCTTCACCAGCTCGATGAGGCCGTCCACCTCGCGCTTGGACACGGTGCCGCTCCGGAGGGCGGAGGAGAAGCGGCTCTTCAGGGCGTTGATGTCGTTGACGGGCATGGGGGAGGGCCTTTCAGGGGTGCGGCAGAAGTTGAAACCATTCTCGCGTGATCTGCGCCGGCGTTCACCCGCGCATTTGCCAATACTCTTTACAGCCTCTCCAGCCGCCAGAGGCGCCGGTCATTCTCTTGAAGCACGTGGAGGTTGCCGGCAGGGTCAAACGCGAGCCCCTCCACGCGGCGGAGCGGCTGGCCCCGGTCATCTCGCAGCGGCAGGGACTGGACCAGGCGCGCGCGGACGGAGCCGCCGCTGCGCTCGAGCGCCACCTCGGCCACGAGCGACGAGGCATCCGAGGCCACGAAGAGGTGGCCCGAGCGGGAATCCACCGTCACGGCGGAGAAGTCCCGGCAGGCCTCCTTGAGCGCCGAATCCAGTTGTAATTCCAGGGGCTTGCCCTTGCCCGAGTCATCCAGCAGCGCAAGCGTCCGGGGCTTGCCCTCCTTGGCGAGCAGCAGCTGCGGGGTGCCAGTGGGGGAGGCATGGCCGGGGAGCCAAGCCAGCCCCTCCACGCCCTTGTTGGCCTTGCCGCCCAGGTCCAGGTGGAAGCGCTTCTCCAGCGTGGCGCGGCCGGTGGCAGCATCGAACGCGTAGCGGAGCAGTTCCCCCTTCTCCTCTGAGGAGACGAAGAGCCGCTTCTTCAACGGGTCAAACGCCACCCCCTCCAGGCCGCTCTTGTGGTCCTTGAGCCCCGCAAGCTTCACGCGCACCTGCGAGCCGTCCGGGCGGAGCAGCGCGGCGCTGTCGGAGCGGTCTCCCACCACGAGGAAGGCGCCCCCGGGCAGCGCGCACACGTCCGAGGCCTCCTTCACCTCCACCTTCGTGAACGCGGCGGGGCGGAAGCGGGCGGGGACCACGTCCCGGGGGGCGGAGGCGGGCGTGCGGCCGGTGGGGCGGACAGGGTTGGGCATGGCGTCAGAGCCAGTAGATGGGGCGGCTGGCCGCGGCGGACATCATGTCCCGGGCGCGCTCGTCCTTGCTCTTCTTGGCCGGGTCCAGCTGCAGGCCGGCCTTCAGCAGCCGCTCCTCCAGCAACTTCACCGTGGTGGCCACGTCCGCGCGGAACAGCTCGCGGATGGCCTCCAGCCGGGCGCGGTCCGCCTGCAGCTCCGCCCCGTTGGCGGGGGCCGGCGCGGCGGCGAGCGCCTTGTCAATGGACTCCACCGCCTGGGTGAAGGGGTCCGAGGCGGCCGAGTCCCATTCGGCCTCCACGTGCAGCCCCTTGCCCAGGAGCCCCTGCTCGTCGTCCAGGTCCGAGGGCGGGGTGGCGCGGGCGCCGGGGTCATACACGCCGTAGCGGTCCGCGGAGATGATGAAGCACTCGCCCGAGGGCATGTACTGGCCGTGGCGCTTGAGCAGCTCGCGCGCCTCGGTCAGCAGCGCCACCTGGCCGTCCACCTTGGCCTTGAAGGACTCGAGCGCGGGGGGGACGGGCTGGCCGGCAGCCTTGAGCGCATCCACCTCCTTCTGCAGACCCTCCGCGCGGCTCTTCACGTTCTCCAGCGCGTCCAGCTGCATGTGGCTGCGGCGGCGCTTCTGCAGCACCACGTGGCGGGGCTCCAGCCGGAGTTGGCCGTCCCGCGGGAGGGTGCCGGCCTCCTTCACGTGCTGGTACAGCTTCTGGCTGACGGCGAGGAAGCTGTCCCCATCCCGGCCGGACATGAGGGCGGCCTGCGCGCCGGCCTCGTCCAACCGGTTGCCCTCCCAGCGCTTCTCGAACTTGCGCACCACGCTGCGGCCCGTCTGGGGGTCCACCTCGCGCCCCTCCTTGGCCTGCACCAGCACGCGGCGGACAGTGTACGGGGGCTTGTTGTCGAAGCGGACGCGGGCGCGGACGGAGGCCCCGGAGCGCTCCAGCGAGCGCCCCTTGTCGTCGAAGTAGGTCTCCCGGAACATCTCGTCGTTGTCCTGGAAGTTCCAGCTGCCGTCCGGATTCTTCGGGGTGGTGGTGTCCACCTCCAGCCGCAGCGGCAGGTTGAAACGGTCCACCAGGGCCATGGCCTCGGCGTCCTGCCAGGAGGGCTCCTTCAGCTTGGCGAAGGGGGCGGGGCCGGTGTTGTCCCGGAACAGCCGCCCGGCGCCGTTTCCCACCTTGAAGTCCGCCCAGGACTCCTGCTCGGCACGGTCCCGGTCCCAGGTGCCCGTCACCGCTGCGCCGAGGATGTCCGGACCCATGGCCGGGGCCGCCGCGAGCTGCAGCTCCGCGGGGGTGCGGCCCTCCGGGGCCTCCAGCTTCACCGGGGCGCCGGCTGCCAGCTTGGAGGCGTAGTCCCGGTCCATCTTGTCCAGCGAGAGCGCCTGGGCCAGCGCGCCGCCGGGGGTGAGGTCCAGGGTGAGCCCCTTGTCCGTGGAACTGGCGGCGTCATCCAGCAGCTCCACGAAATCCGGGAAGCCGACGCCGAACTTGCCGGCAAAGCCGCGGGCGTGGGCGGCGGACTTCACGTGCTCGGCGAGGAAGGCCGTCCACTCCTCTCGGGTGGCGAGCGTCACCGGGCCGGACTTCCCCTGCAATTTCAGGATGATGTCCTGGGACACCAGCTTGTCGGCGGCCTTCTCCAGCCAGCCGGCGGGCTTCCCCTTCTGGTCGAAGAGGGGAACGGCGGCGGAGGTGTCTCCGGCGAACTGGCGGCCACGTTGGATTTTCAAGGTCATGGGTGCGTTCTCGGCGGCAAGGGACGGCGGGTGCTGTCAACGGCGTTGACGGTTGGGGGCTGCCCCGGGCGTTTCCCGGTTCCTCCCGGGCGGAGTTCGGCCTAGGCTCCCCACCATGTAATAGGGCCGTTTGGGACAATGGGGCGTCGTCTAATGGCAGGACATCAGACTTTGACTCTGAGTATCAAGGTTCGAATCCTTGCGCCCCAGCCACCCACCACCCCGGGGGAGGGTGTGCAATGACGGACAAGGAAGTGATGCTCGTGGCGGTGGGCGGGGTGAGCGCTGCCTTGGTGAAGGACCTTGAGGCGCCGCTGGCCACCAGCCTGGGCTGCAGGCCCGTGGTGTCCCGGGTGGGGCTGCCGGACGTGAAGTACGCCTTCAACAAGGACCGCGGCCAGCACCACACGCAGGCCATCCTCCGGAGGCTGCAGGGCCTCGCGGCGCCGGGGCAGCGGGTGCTGGGCGTGTGCGACGTGGACCTGTTCGTGCCGGACACCCCGTTCGTGGTGGGGGAGGCCGAGCGCGAGTCCCGGGCGGCGCTGGTGTCCATGTTCCGGCTGCGGCAGGGGACGGATCCGGAGGGGGCGCGGCGGCGGCTGCAGTGCGAGGCGGTGCACCACGCGGGGCACCTGCTGGGGCTGTCCTTCTGCGAGGACGCCCGATGCGTGATGTACGCCACCGCGCAGCCGGCCGACGCGGACCGGAAGAACCTCCAACCCTGCAACACCTGCCGCAACGAGCTGGCCCGGCTGCGCACGCGCCCTGCTGCGCCACCGGTTGAATGAACCCTCCTTGCAGGCAGTCCACCGGAGCGCCATGAACCGCATCCTCTTCCGCGTGCTCGCCGTCGTATCCCTCAACGCCTGCATCCCCCTGGACGAGGGCGGCGGCGGCGGCTTCGGCACGGTGACGCTGGTGAATGGCTACGCCTTCGTCCGCACGGACACGCGGGACGTTTACGTGGCGGACCGGTCGGACACGCAGACGTCCATGGCGCTCACCACGGACGGCAACAACTCCTTCCCCTCGCTCTCCGCGGACGGCAAGCAGGTGGTGTACGTGCACCGCGAGGGGGCCCTCACCTCCCTGCGGCGCGCTCAGGTGCAGCCCGGGGCCATCTCCGCCGCGGTGCAGGACAGCGACGGGGTGTACGCCGCGTTCCGCCACCCGGTCTTCTCCCCGGACGGCAGCACCCTGGCCTTCACCTTCGAGCAGGGCGGGGTGTCCCGGGTGGGCATTGTCGGGGTGGACGGGGCGGGCTTCACGCAGGTGTCGCCGGCGGGGGCGTTTGCGTACGGGGCGCCCGCGTGGACGCCGGATGGGCTCTCGCTGGTGGTGCCGGCGGGCAGCACCCTGGGGAACCTCACGCAGCTGGAGCAGCTGAACGTGGCCACCGGCACCACCACGGTGCTGCGCGCCAGCCTGGGCAACGAGGCGCTCTCGGTGGTGAACCGCGTGGTGGTGTCCCCGGACGGGACGACGCTCGCCTTCGACGGGCGCACCGCCGCCAACACGCAGCGCATCTTCGTGGCCCCGTTGTCCGGTGGGGCGGTGACGCAGGCCACCGAGCACACCGGCGCGGACGCGCTGGCGAATGACAGCTACCCCTGCTTCCTGTCCTCGGGGCTGCTGGGTTTCGCCTCGGACGCGGGCGGCGCCTCGCAGGTGTACGAGCTGACCCTTCCGGCCAACCGGCAGGCGGGGGTGTTGGCGGTGCCCTCCGCGGCAGAGCCGTGGTTCGGGCCGTACCTGAAGTAGCGGGAGGTCCCGGTGCTGACCGGGGCCCCCGCCTCCGGGATGGGCCTCCAGCCGTCTGAAACGAAGTTGCTACCGGGGCCGACATCCGGTGGTGCCGAACGGTGCGTGAGCCACAACCCATGGTGGTTGGTAGCAACCCGTGCGCAGCTGGCCCTGTCTGCCTGGGGCGCGGCGCGCTGCGTCCTGTGAGGGGAGGGTGGAGTCCCGCCCGGTCTTCCGGGAGGGGCTGCGACAGGGTTCGTCCAGGGCAGGGTGAGACCGAGGTCGAGCGGCACAGGCGACAGCCGGGGCGAGCTCGCGGAGCGGGGATGCAGGTGCTCTGGAAGGGGGCCACCCCGCACCGGGTGCGCCTGGTGACTGAACCCGGGTCTGCACTCCGAGGAGCGCAGCGCCCAGGCGGAGTTGTCCCGGGTTGGGACGCCCAGGTGTGACGCGGCCGCAGGTCAGCTATGTCCGGGCGTGCCATGCGGCGCGCTTCCCCCGGCCTCCTCCTCCTTCTCTTGCAAGGCTGCCCCTCCCAACCGGCGACGCCCGTACAGGACACCTCGTTCCAGCCGCTTCCGCGCTCGGCGGCTGAGGCTGCGGAGGCGGCGGCGACGGTGGATGCCGGACCGGCGGGGCCACACGAGGAGGACCTCGGGGAGTTGGCGTTCCTGGAGGGGCCGGACCCCGCGCAGCCCCTGAAGGGGACCGCCGCGGCCGAGCCGCCTCCAACGGGCGAGGAGTTGGACGGCTGGGCCGGGTGGGAGACGCAGGCGGTCCGTACGCTCGGGGCGGCGCTGTTGGAGGATGGCCCGTCTGGCGAGCGGCCGGAGCGCAATGCGCTCGAGCAGGAGGCGGAGAAGCGGGGGCTCACCCTGGCCCGGGCGTTGGTCATCCGCGAGCGCGTATTCGCCGTGCTGGGGGAGCGGTCCCGGCTGGCGGCGCAGAAGGCCATCGTGTCCGGCTACGAGGAGGCGCTGCGCGTGCTGCCGGCGCAGGGGCCCCAGGCGAGGCAACTGCGCGGGCTGCTGCGCCTCTCCCGCGGAGACCTGCGCGACGCCGTCCGCGCGGGCAGCTCCCGCGCCACCTACGGGGACGCCTGGGTGGACGCCATCCTCAAGAAGGAGGCGCGGCTGGCCCGGGCCTATGCGGGGGCCGCGGAGCACGCCGGCGGCCCTCCCCCGTCCGAGCCCGGAGAGGCGCTGCAGCGTGGAGCGGTGGACGCCGGGGCGCACTGAGCGCCAGAAGAGCGCCCCGAAGTTGCCCTCGCCGAGCGATGCCTACGACAACGCCATGGCCGAGTCGTTCTTCGCCACCCTTGAATGCGAGCCGCTGGTCCGAAGGAAGTTTCGCAACCAGGCCGAGGCCCGCATGGCGCTCTTTGAGTTCATCGAGGGCTGGTACAACCCACGCCGCCGCCACTCCGCGCTCGGCTACATGAGCCCTGTCGAATTCGAACGGACTGCCATGCGGATGGCCGCATGACCACCACCGCGGAAGCACGTCTCACGGGGCCCGCCTCCGCTCGCTTCGCTCGCTCCGGCGGGGCGACCGACAACGCCACACGTCCCGACCAACAACTCGGCGCGCACGGCCTTCAAGCGGTACAAACCAGACACCCAAGCGTAGGGCCTACAGCGAAGCCCGACGCGCTCCACTGAATCGGGGCAACTCCAAAGCCCACCGAGCGGGTGTTGCTGTTGGCGGTGTCCTGCATGACGTACGCCACGGCGGGCGCGCCCGAGGCATCCACCGCCAGGTCCAGGACGCCGGCGCCCTTGGCGCCGTTCGCCCCCACGCGGGGCAGCAGCGAGACGGTCCACCCGCTGCCGGAGGAGACGGCGTGGAAGTAGCCGTGGAAGAAGTTGACGTCGTTCTCCTGCTCGCCTGCGGCCGCGGCCCACGCCACGTGCGCCTTGCCGCCGTGCAGGGCCATGCGCGGCATGGTGGTGTTGCACACCTCCACGCGGCTCGCCGGGTCGGTGCCGAGGTAGCGCGCCTCGCTCACGCGCTCTGGGGCGCTCCAGGTGGCCCCCTGGTCCGTGGAGAAGGAGACGTGCACCGTGTCCTCCTTGTTGGTCCCGCTGCAGAACGGCTCGTGCTTCATGAAGGCCACCCCGAGCCGGCCGTCGGAGGCGTCCCGGGCGAGCGACACCAGGTGCCGCCCCGTCTGCAGGTCCAGCTCCCCCAACCCGTCTGCCACCGTCACGGGGGTGGTCTAGGCGTTGCGGGTGGCGTCAAAGCGGGTGAAGCGCAGCGCGTGGGCGCCGCCGGACGCCTCGTCCAGGTAGGCGAGCGTGGGCTGCTCGTCCCCGTCCAGCACGAGGGTGGCGTGGGTGCCCTGGCGGGCGCCGCCGGACGCAGCCCGGACCTGCTCGAACGGCGGCGGGGACCCACACCCGGCCAACGCAACACCCACGGCGCACAACCACGTCAAACGCGTCATGGTTTTCCCCCGGTCCTGGATGGACGACAGAAGTCGTTGTATCCGCTTGCGGACGCGCGTGGAAGCGGGCGACTGCTCACCCGTTGATTCGCGGCTTGCCCCGGGCCACCCCGGCCAGGTGCTGCTGCAGGGCCACCACGCCCAGGCCCCCCTCGCGCTTCACCTTGGCCAGCGCCGCCACCAGCATCTGCGCGGCGCGCAGGGTGGTGTAGTACGGCACGCTGCGCAGCAGCGCCTCGCGGCGCAGCGAGTAGCTGTCCGCCACGGCCTGCTTCCCCTCCGTGGTGTTGACCATCAGCTGCACCTTGCCGGCGGCCATGAGGTCCACCACGTGCGGGCTGCCGTCCATCACCTTGCGGACCGTCTCCACCGGGACGCCCCACTTGCGCAGGAAGGCCGCGGTTCCCTCGGTGGCCACCAGCTGGTACCCCAGCGCCACCAGCCGCTCGGCCAGCGGCGCCACCGCCGGCTTGTCCGCGTCCCGCACGGAGATGAAGACGGTGCCGCCCAGTGGCAGCCGCATGCCCGCGGCCAGCTGGGACTTGGCAAAGGCGCTGGCGAAGTCCTCCGCCAGCCCCATCACCTCGCCGGTGCTCTTCATCTCGGGGCCGAGGATGACGTCGGACACGTTGAAGCGGGCGAAGGGGAAGACGGACTCCTTCACCGCCACGTTGGCCGGGACGCGCTCGGGGGGGAGCTCCAACTCGGCCAGCGTCTTGCCGGCCATGCAGAGGGCCGCCACGCGGGCCAGCGGCACGCCGGTGGCCTTGCTGATGAAGGGC
>VGRA01000097.1 GCA_016875515.1 Deltaproteobacteria bacterium
AGGTGTGTGACGTGGGGCGCTTCGCGCGCGCGCTCGAGGCAGGGCTTGGGGGCGCGCCTCAGTCCCGGCGGGCCACCAGCACCACGCCGTAGCCCCACCGCTCGCCGAAGTCCCGGCGGCGGTCCGCGTTCTCCAGCGCGTGGAGGGCGCGCAGCAGCGGGTGGCCGAACTGTCCCCGGCGGTAGAAGGGCCAGGCGAGCGCGTGCGTGAGCGGCTCGAGCAGCGCGCCGCGGAAGCTCAGCTGCTCGACCTGGAAGAGGCCGGTCAGCAGCCCCTCGAGCTCCGGCAGCGAGAAGTGGTGGTGGGGCTCCACCCGGCTCTCCCCCTCGGCGAAGCCGGCCTCGCGCCCGGCCCCGCCCACGAGCCGGCTGGCCGCCCGGAACAGGCGGGGGGCGCGGAAGCGCAGGTTGGCCGGGTCCGCCCAGGCGAACGCCCCTGCGTGGGGCACGGACAGGACGAGCTGTCCGCCGGGGGCGAGCACGCGGTGGACCTCCTCGAGCGAGCGCCGGCGCATCTGCGCGGGGACGTGCTCGAGCACCTCCAGGCAGAAGGCCAGTTGGAAGCGCCCCGCTTCGAACGGGAGCGAGAAGGCTTCGGACTGCAGCACGGTGGCGTCCGGGTGGCCGGCCAGCCGCTCGCGCGCGGTGGCCACCGCGGCGGCGTTGACGTCAACGCCGGCGAGCGGGCGCATGCCGCGCTCGGCCGCCGTGGCGAGCAGGTCCCCCACGTTGCAGCCCACGTCCAGGAGCGCGCCCGCGCCGGGATGCAACAGCGCCAGGGGGTCCGAGACCTTGGGGTAGGGCGTCACGGCGCGGGATGGTACCCCGGCAGCCGCACGAGCGGTGGTGCGTTCATTGACCCCCCTGACCCGGCAAGGCACAGTGGGCGAGCCGTGCAAACGCCCCCCCAGCCTGAGACGGTCCTTGATCCGCGCCAGTTCATCCTCGTCCTGTCGAGGCGGCGGTGGGTCATCCTCGCCACGCTGGTGTTGGCGCTGGGGGTGGTGAGCTACCGGGTGCTGCGGGAGCGGAAGGTGTACGCGGCGAGTGCGTCGCTCATCATCGAATCCACGGCGCCGAAGTTCCTGGACAACCAGGTGTCCGAGGTCAACGACCCGGCCGCCGGCTCGTACTGGGCGACGAAGGAGTATTACGAGACGCAGTACAAGATCATCGTCAGCCGCGCGGTGTCCGCCCGGGTGGTGGAGAAGCTGGGGCTGGCCCGGGACGCGAAGTTCCTGGGGCTCCCGCCGGGCGCAGACCTGGAGGCGGCCGCCCGGAGCGCGGACCCGGTGGCCCTGCTCCAGGCGAAGATCCGCGTGGCGCCGGTGAAGGACTCGCGCATTGCGCTGGTGACGGTGGAGGACGGGGACCCGGACCGCGCCGCGCTGCTGGCCAACGAGGTGGCGGAGGCCTACATCACGGAGAACGTGGCGCTGCGGCTGCGCACGGCGGAGAACGCGGTCAACTGGCTGGAGGACCGGCTCAAGTCGCTCGAGCAGTCCAGCCGCGAGACGGACCTGGCGGTCTACGACTTCAAGAAGACGGCGGACGTGCTGTCGCTCTCCCTGCAGGACCGGGAGAACATGGTCAGCCAGAAGCTGGGCAAGTACGGCGACGCGCTGTCGAACGTGCGGACGCGCATGGCGAGCCAGCGGGCGCTGGTGGAGGCCATCCGGCAGGCCAACGGGGACGTGGACCGGCTCGCGGCGGTCATTGGCAACACGCTGGAGACGAGCGAGATCCCCAAGCTGCGCGAGCTCTACAACCAGGCGCAGCACGACTGCACCGCCCTGAAGGAGCGCTACCTGCCGCAGCACCCGGACATCGTGGCGTGCGAGGTGAAGACCGGCATGCGGCGGCAGTCGTACGTGGCCGCGCTGGACGCGCTCGTCTACGCCGCCGAGGCAGACCTGCAGCGCATGCGCTCGGAGGAGAAGAACCTGGTGAGGCTGCTCGAGGACACCAAGACCGAGGCGTTCGAGGTGAACAAGAAGCAGATCGAGTTCGAGCGCATCCAGCGCGAGGCCAGCAACAACCAGCGCCTGTACGACGCGGTGCTCAAGCGGCTGAAGGACATCGAGCTCTCGAGCCTGCTGCGGACCAGCAACGCCCGGGTGCTGGACCCGGCGCGGCCGGTGCTGACCCCCATCCGGCCGGACGTGCCCCGCACGCTCTGGATCGGCGCGCTGATGGGGCTCATCGGCGGCATGGCGCTGGCCTTCGGCCTGGAGTTCCTCGACAACACCGTGGCCAGCCAGGCGGACATCGAGCAGCGGCTGAACGTGGCGTTCCTGGGGCTGGTGCCCACCATTGCCCCGGAGAAGGTGGCCGCGGGCGGGCCGGACCTGGTGGTGTTCCGGGAGCCCAAGTCCGCCATTGCCGAGTGCTGCCGGGCCATCCGCACCAACCTGCTGTTCATGACGCCGGACAAGCCGTTTCGGACGCTGCTGGTCACCTCCGCCAACCCGCAGGAGGGCAAGAGCGCCACGGTCATCAACCTGGGCGTCACCATGGCGCAGAGCGGCTCGCGCGTGCTGCTGGTGGACACGGACATGCGCCGCCCGCGCCTGCACAAGGCGTTCAAGATCTCCAACGAGGTGGGCATCTCCTCCGTGGTGGTGGGCGAGCGGACGCTGGACGACGCCATCAAGTCCACCGAGGTGCCCAACCTCTTCGTCCTGCCGTGCGGGCCCATCCCGCCCAACCCCTCCGAGATGCTCCACACGCGGGCGTTCCGCGAGCTGCTGGAGCAGGTGCAGCAGAAGTTCGACAAGGTGGTGCTGGACTCGCCCCCGGTGGGCGTGGTGGCGGACGCCGCGGTGCTCGCCTCCGGCGCGGACGCCTCGCTGCTGGTGCTGAAGGCGGCGCGTACCCCGCGCGAGATGGCGCGCAAGGCTGTGCGCGCGCTCAGCGACGTCAACGCCAAGCTGCTCGGCGCCGTCCTCAACGACGTGGACCTGGAGAACCCGAAGTACGGCGAGGTCTATTACGCCTACTACCGGTACGGGTACTACTACGCGGACAAGAAGGACGAAGTGGCGTCGTGAGCAGTGCGGCCGGCTCCGTCCTGCACCTGGCCAAGTACTACCCACCGGCGCGCGGGGGCATGGAGATCCACGTGCAGACCCTGGCGCGGGCCCAGGCGCGCGCGGGCATGCGCGTGACGGTGCTCTGCGTCAACCACCTCGGCGAGGACGGGGCGGAGCGGACCCACGCGGGGCTCGGGTTTACCCCGGAGGTGGTGGGCGAGGACGAGGGCGTCCGGGTGGTGCGGCTGTCCCGCTGGGCCAACCTGGCGCGCCTGGACCTGGCCCCGGGCGTGGCCGCGGCGCTGGCGCGCGAGCGGGGCGGGATGGAGCTGATGCACGTCCACGCCCCCAACCCGCTGATGGCCCTGGGGCTCGCGCCCCTGCTGGGGGACCAGCCGTTCATCGTCACGCACCACAGCGACGTGGTGCGCCAGCGGGTGCTGGGGCGGCTCTTCGCCCCCATGGAGGGGTGGCTCTACGGCCGCGCCCGCCTGGTGCTCGCCACCTCGGCGGCCTACGCCGCCGCCTCCCCGCTGCTGCGCCGCCAAGGGGAGCGGGTGGAGGTGGTCCCTCTGGGGATGGAGCTGTCGCCCTTCCTCCATCCCGGGGCCGGGGTCCTGGAGGAGGCCGCGAAGTGGGAGACGCGGCTGCCCGGGCCGCGGTGGCTCTTCGTGGGGCGGCTGGTGTCCTACAAGGGGGCGGAGGTGGCGCTGGAGGCGCTCCGCCACGTGGACGGGGCGCTGCTCATGGTGGGCAGCGGCCCGGAGCGGCCGCGGCTGGAGCGGCTGGCGGACGGGATGGGGCTGTCCGAGCGCGTCCATTTCCTGGGCCAGGTGGGGGACGAGGCGCTCGCCGCGCTGTACCGGTGCGCCACCGCGCTCTGGTTCCCCTCCGTGACGCGGGCGGAGGCGTTCGGGCAGGCGCAGGTGGAGGCCATGGCCTCCACCTGCCCGGTCCTCAACACCGCCATCCCGGGCTCCGGCGTCCCCTGGGTCTCGCCAGACGGGGAGACCGGCTTCACCGTGCCGGTGGGGGACGGGCGGGCGCTCGCCTCGGCCGCGGGCCGGCTGGTGGCGGAGCCGTCCCTGCGCAGGCGCTTCGCCGAGGAGGGGCCGCGGCGGGCGGTCCGGCTGTTCGGCGCGCGGGCCATGCTGGAGGGGACGTCCCGCGCCTACGCGCGCGCGCTGGGGCGGCCGGGCCATGGGGCTTGAGCAGGCCGCTGCCCGGCAACAGCTGGACGCGCTGTTCGGCCCCGGGCCGAAGGCGGGCAAGAAGCTGGGCCCCACGGGCTGGTGGATTGCCGGCATCATCGTGCTGCAGCTGGCCATGCAGCTGCTGCTGTTCGTCCCGGCGCTGCGCTACGCCCGCGTCTACCTCCGGGCGGCCACGTTCTCGGTCAGCCTGTTCGCGCTCGTCTTCATGCGGGGGCGCGGCCGGTACCCGCCCGCCGCCTGGCCTGCGCTCCTGGCGCTGGTGTGGACCGCGCTGCAGTTCTTCCACCCGCAGACCAACTCGGAGCTGTCGGGGCTGGCGGCCATTGGGCTGGGGACGGCCATCACCGCGCCGCTGTTCTGGGTGACGCGGCTGAAGGTGACGGCGCGCCAGCTCCAGGTGGCGCTGCTCGTGCTGTGGGGCTTCCACACGGTCAGCTCCGGCTTTGGGCTGCTCCAGACCTACTTCCCGGGTCAGTTCCAGCCGCCCATCGCCAGCGTGCTGGCGGTGCGCGAGGACTACCTCGCGTCGCTCACCATCACGCTGAAGAGCGGCGTGGAGGTGTACCGGCCCATGGGGCTGACCGACACGCCGGGCGGGGTGTGCATCTCCGGCTTCTACGCGCTGGTGCTCGGGCTGGGGTTCCTCTTCACGGCTGACAAGAGCTGGCAGCGCGTGGTGCTGCTCGGCAGCATGCTGATGGGCATGAGCGTCATCTACCTGAGCCAGGTGCGCTCGGTGCTCATCATGTCCCTCATCTGCATTGCCGCGGCGGCGGCCATGATGCTGGTGACCGGGCACGGCGGGCGCGTGGTGAAGGTGTTCCTGCTGGCGCTCACCATCGGGACGGCGGGGTACATCTGGGCCGAGTCGCTGGCCGGCGAGACGGTGAGTGCGCGGTTCAGCACGCTGGTGGAGGAGGACCCGCGCGAGGTGTATGGCAAGAACCGCGGCATCTTCCTGCAGCAGACGGTGGAGGATGTCCTGCCGCGCCACCCGTTCGGCGCGGGGCTGGCGCGCTGGGGCATGGTGCGCGCCTACTTCGGCAACGAGGAGAACCCCAACTCCCCGGCCGAGTGGGCGGAGATCCAGATCACCGCGTGGGCGCTGGATGGTGGCTTCCCGCTGCTGGTGCTCTGGGCCGCGGCGCTGGTGATGACGCTCGTGGCCGGGGTGCGCATCCTCCGGAGCATCCCCACGAACGAACCGCTCTGGCTCTGGACGCTCATGGTGTTCTCCTACGACTTCGGCGCCATCGGGCTGTGCTTCAACTACCCGGTGTTCGCCAGCCAGACGGGGCTGGAGTTCTGGCTGTTCAACGGCGCGGTCTTCGCCGCCTGGCGCGTCTACGTGGAGGAGCGCGAGGCGAAGGCGGCGGGGGCGCCGGCATGAGCGGGCCCTGGGTGCTCGTCTCCGGGGACTTCGTCTCCACCGGTGGCATGGACCAGGCGAACCTGGCCTTCGCCCGCTGGCTGGCGGCCCAGGGCCACCCGGTGCAGGTGGTGTCCCACCGGGTGGACCCGGTGCTGGCGCCCGTCCACGTCCGCGTGCCCAAGCCCGCCAACGCCTACACCCTGGGGGGTCCCTTCCTGTCGGCGGTGGGGCTGGGGCTCGGGGCGGCGGCGCGCGCGCGGGGCGGGCGGGTGCTCGTCAACGGCGGCAACTGCCCGTTCCCGGACGTCAACTGGGTCCACTACGTCCACGCGGCGTGGGAGCCGGGCACGTCCGGCGCCCACTCGGTTCGCCGCCGTGCGCTCCACGCGCTGCACCTGCGGACGGAGCGGCTCGCGCTGGGCCGCGCGCGCGTGGTCATCGCCAACTCGCAGGCCACCGCGCGCGCGTTGGTGGACGAAGGCCTCTGCCCGCCCGAGCGCGTGCGGGCGGTCTACTACGGCGCGGACGCGCAGCGCTACCGCCCGCCCTCCCCACAGGAGCGCGCCGCGGGCCGGGCGGCGCTGGGCATCCCGGAAGGGGTGCCCGTGCTCGCCTTCATCGGCGCGCTGGGGGACCGGCGCAAGGGCTTCGACACGCTGTTCGAGGCGCTCCGCGCGCTGGCCAGGGAGCCCCGCTGGGAGGCGCACCTGGTGGCGGTGGGGGCGGGGGCGGAGCTGGAGGCGTGGCGGGCGCGCGTCCGGCGCGAGGGGATGGATGGCAGGGTCCACCTGCTGGGCTTCCGGCGGGACGTGCCCGTTCTGCTGGCCGGCTGTGACGGGCTGGTGGCCCCCACCCGCTACGAGGCCTACGGGCTGGGGGTGCAGGAGGCGCTGTGCTGCGGGCTGCCCGCGCTGGTGAGCCGGGGGGCGGGCGTGGCCGAGCGTTACCCCGAGGCACTGCGCGGGCTGCTGCTCGACGAGCCGGAGTCCCCCGAGGCGCTCGCGGCGGCGCTGCTGCGCTGGGCGAAGGGGCGTGACGCGCTCGCCCCCGCGGTGGCCCAGCTGGGCTCGGCGCTGCGGGCGCGCAGCTGGGATGACATGGCCGCCGAGCTCTACCGCGCCGCCTGCGCGTAGGCGGCCAGCAGCCGCGGTCCCCAGCTGGAACGGGAGAAGCGCGCGAGCGCCTCGGCCCGTGCGGCCTGCCCGAGCGCGGCGCGCAGGCCGGGGTCCCCCGCGAGCCGAAGCAGCTGCTCGGACAGCCCGCGCGCATCGCCCGGCATCACCGCGAGCGCCGTCTCGCCGGGGCGCACCAGCTCCCGCGCGCCCCCCGCGTGCGAGACCACCACGGGCCGGCCCGAGGCCATGGCCTCGACGATGGTGAGCCCGAACGGCTCGGGCGAGGTGCTGGCGTGCACGGCGACGTCCAGCGCGCGGTATACCGGCACGGTGTCCGGCAGGAAGTCCACGAAGCCGACCCGCTGCTCCAGCCCCAGGGCGCGGGCGAGGGCCACGAGCTCCCCCCGGGCGTACTGCGAGTCCAGCGTGCGGTAGATGGGGCCGCCCACCACGTAGAAGCGGACGGGCAGCCGGGGGGCCACCGCGAGCACGCGCGCCGCCGCCCGCAGGAACACCTCGTGCCCCTTCCACCGCGCGTAGGTTGCCACCAGGCCTATCCGCAGCGTGCCGTCCGGTGCCGGGGGCATGCCGGCGCGCCCGTCCAGCCACCCGCCGTCGCCGGCGGCCGGACTATAGCGCTCGCAGTCCACCGCGTTGTGGAGGACGTGCAGCGGCAGCGGCCCGAGCGCCGCGGACACGTCGTCCGCCACCGCCTGAGAGATGGCGAGCACCAGCGACACCCGCCCGCCCACGGCGGCCAGCCCGCGCCGCATGATGGGGCGCTGGCTCACGAAGTCATGCAGGTGCCAGGCAATGGGGACGTGCCGGGGGGCCAGCATGCACGCGAGCACGTGGGTCTTGAGCCCGTTGCTGTGGATGATGTCCGGCGCAAAGGAGGCCAGGCTGCGCCCCAGCGCCTGCTGGAAGCGCAGCACGCCCGGCACCGTGACGAGCCGGGCCAGCTGCCGGGCCGGCCCGAGCCCGAGTCCCCCCGCGCTGTCCCCCAGCTCGGCCAGCTCCGCCGGCATCTCGATGAGCTCCGCCTCGGCCCCCGCGGCGCGCGCCTCCTCCAGCAGCGGCCCCGGCGTCATGGCCACGACCTTGAGCGCCATCCCGGGGCGCTCGTGGCGCAGCGCCCGCACCGCGTCCAGCAGCACGCGCTCCGCCCCCCCGAGCACGCCCACCGGTCCCACGAGCAGCACGCGGTTGGGCGTCACGTGGCCACCGCCTGCGCACGGGCGCGCCTCAGCGCGGACAGGCCGCGCCCCAGCGAGAAGTG
>VGRA01000098.1 GCA_016875515.1 Deltaproteobacteria bacterium
TGCGCGTGAGGATGGTGTCCACCTCGTCGCAGAGGGCGCGGATCTTGTCGAGCGATTTGAGGGTCAGCTCCTTCCAACCGTCCGGGAGATCCCGGTTCATCCCGCCAATGCGGCCGAAGGAGGTGGTGAGCCGCGCGCCGGTCAGATCCGTCACCCGGTCCGTCACAAGGTCACGCGCCTCCAGCCCGTACAGGAACGCCGCGAAGCCGCCCAGTTCCAGGCTCACCGCGCCCACGCAGGTGAGGTGATCGTGAAGCCGGTGCAGCTCCGCGCCGATGACGCGGATCCACTGCGCGCGCTCGGGGATCTCAATCCCCATCAGCTTCTCCACCGCGGTGAGGAAGCCGAAGTTGTTGCACATCGCCGAGTTGTAGTTGAGCCGGTCCGTGTACGGCAGGCACTGCGTCCACGTGGAGTTCTCGCAGCTCTTCTGGAACCCGCGGTGCAGAAAGCCGATCTCCGGGTCTGCCTTCAAGATGGTCTCGCCGTCCAGCACCACCTTGAGTCGCACGGTGCCGTGCGTCGCGGGGTGGGACGGGCCCATGTTGATCTCCATGGGGCGCGTCTGCAGGTGGGCGTCGAGCTCGTGCTCGGCCGGGTTGGGATCAAAATCATCTGCCGGGTTGCGGGGGGTGTCCGACATGGGAGTCCTTCAGGCAGCGGGAGACGGGCAGGGGGGGATCAGGCGGCCGGGCCGGAGGTGCCGGGGCCCCGGAAGAGATCCTTCAGCGGGCGCTCGGGGATGAGCGGCTGGCGGTCCCGCAGGCCGTAGTCCTTGCGGAGCGGGTGGCCCTTGAACTCCTCGTACATGAGGATGCGCCGCGGGTTGGGGTGGCCGAGGAACTTGATGCCGTAGAAATCCCAGCAGAACCGCTCCCACCAGTTGGCGCCCAAGTACACGCCGGTCAGGGTGGGGACGGTGGGATCGTCCTCGGTGACGCGCACCTTCACCCGGACGTGCTCCCTCCGGATGACGGAGTAGGCGAAGTAGACCAGTTCGAAGCGCGGATCGTTATCCGGCAGGAGCAGCCGGTCCACGCAGTCAATGGACGTGAAGATCTTGAAATCCAGCTCGGGATCGTTCTTGAGCAGGCTCATGACGTCCGTCAGCGACTCGCGGGACGTCACCAACCACTCACTCCCGGCCCGGTCCGTGTACCGCTCGAGCACCGCACCGGGGAACTTCTCCGCCACCTTGTTGAACGCGATCGTGCTCACGCGCAGCGCACCTTTGTACCCGAGAGGGGACAGCGCTGGCTCTTATAGGGAGGGCAGGGAGCCCCGTCAACGGAATATCCGGAATGGATCAGGCCACTTACGGCTGCTCAGCCAGGGCTGCGGGCGCCCATGGCCGCAATTCGCTCACCTTGCCCCGGATCCGCGCGGGCTCGCACTCGGACCAGTCAAACGCCGCGCCGGCGGCCTCCCGGCTGGCCCCGGAGCAGAGGATTCGCATCCCCCGCTCCTTGCTCAGTCCCTCGAGGCGGCTGGCCACGTTCACCGTGTCCCCGATGGCCGTGTAGTCCTGTCGCCGCCCCGGCGCACCCACGTCCGCCACGATGACGGGCCCGGTGTGGATGCCAATGGCCACGTCCAGCGGCGCATCACCCCGCGCGACCCGGCCCCGGTTCAGTCCTTCCAGCCCCGCCACCATGTCCAGCGCGCAGGCCACCGCGTGCTCGGCATGGGACGGGTCGTCGAGCGGTGCGCCGAAGTAGGCCATCAACCCATCCCCCATGAACTTGTCCAGCGTCCCCTCGTGCCGGAAGACGCTGTCCACCATCTTCCCGTGGAACTCGTTGAGGAGCGCCACCACGGCGGCCGGAGGCAGCTTGGTGGCCTCGGCGGTGAACCCGCGGAGGTCGGCGAACAGCACGGTGACGGTCCGCTCCGAGAGCCCGGCCTCGCCCTCGCCGGAATCCATCAGCCGCGCCGCCACCGCCGGGGAGAAGTAGCGCCCGAGCCGCTCCCGCCGCAGCGCCTCGCTTGCCACCGCCGCCACCAGCGCCCGGACCCGTTGGACCAGCCAGCCGAGCCCCGCCGCGCACAGCGACAGCACCAACGCGGCAAACAGCGGCAACACCGGCTGCAGCCCCGCGTTGCGCATGAGCAGGACCTCGAACAGGACCACCGATCCGAGGGATACGCCCAGCGCCGCCGAGTCCAGCGAGAGTGCCGTCAAGGCCAGGCAGGTGGCGAAGATGCCCACCGTGAAGCCCGCCACCCCGGAGGGGTTGGACGCCTCGAGCGAGAGCAACTGCGCGACGTACACCATGGGGATGTCCACCGTGGCGACAACGAACCCCGCCAGCCGGGCCAGTGACGGCCGCCAGCGCAGTGCCCCGAGCGCGGCCAGGCTCGCACCGAACCACGCCGTGAAGATGGGCAGGGCGGGGGCCCAGTCCTCCCGCCCCAGTCCGAACACCAGCACCCCATGCAGCACCAGGACCAGCCCCACGCCCAGCACGCGAAGGCTCGCGAGCCAGGCAGAGCTCCGTTGGAGTTCCCGTCCTTCCACCTGTCGCGGCTCCACCGGGGCCTTCACATGTCCTCGCGTCTTCATACCGCGTAGGCCCCGGCGTCAGCTTCATCCCCGCGCCGCAGTGGCCGCCCGCGGAGATCAAGCAGCCCCTCCGGCGTCCGGAAAGGGTCCGCTGCTGCGGCGGCGGGGGAGGTGGGGCCCAGCGCGCAGCGGTGGCCGCCGGACGGCATGAACTCCGGGTTGCCAAAGCGGAGGACCGTCCCCTCCGCGCCCTGCATGGACGCGGGCAGCAGGCAGTGGGAGAGCCGCACCACCCCCGGGAACGCCCCCAGCTGCAGCACGCCGGGAGCGGCGGCCCCCGTGGGGGCCACCACGCTGTTGACGAGCTCCAGCGCCGGGACGCGGCTGGACGAGCCGCTCAGCGCCACCTCCGGGCCGGCGGGCGTCCTGCCCCGCCCCTGGTTTCCCGCCACGGTGCAGTGGACGAGCCGCACCTGCGCTGCCTCCACCAGCCGGATGCCGCCGCCCACCTCGGCGGCGTTCCGCGTGAAGACGCACGCCTGCGCCTCCACCTCGCACTCGCCGTCCACCAGCATGCCGCCGCCCTGGCCGCCCACCCCGCGCGTGACGGACACCCGTACCAGCAGTGCCTTCTGGCCGGACAAGAGCAGCCCGCCGCCGCCGTACATCTGGCACGCCCCGCCCTCGACGGCGGCGTCCTCCAGCCGCAGCGTCCCGGCTTGGAAGCACACCCCGCCGCCCCGCGGCGAGCTGCCATTCAGAAGCGACACGCCGGTCACCTTCACCTGCGCCCCGGGCGCATCCACGAGCAGGCACGGCCCCAGCCCCTGGGCGTCGATCACCGTCTTGCCCGGGCCTGCTCCCTGCAGGGTCAGCCCCTTGGTCACCAGCAGGGTGCCCTTCCAGGTGCCGGGCGGCAGCGCCACCGTCGCCCCCTCGGGGGCCCCGTCTACGAGTGCTTGTAACTCCATGGGGGCCGGAAACTATCAGCCCCCGGCGCGCGCTGCTTGCCCTCCGTCCGGCGGGCGGGTTACGCGCCTGTCCCGCCGTGAGCCGCCGCCCGTCACCCCTTGTCGCCCCCGCCGTCGGGGCCGCCTGCCTCCTCGCCCTGCTGGGCGGGGAGGTGGCCCTGCTGCTGCGCACAGGTGCGGTGGGCCTGGGCATGGAGACGGAAGGTCCGTTCGCCGCGCTGTTCCGCGCCGTCCGCCCCCACCTGCCGGGGCTGCTCGGGCGGGTGGCGCTGTTGTACGCCCTTGCAGGGGCGGGGCTGGGGCTGCTGTCCTGGGCGCTGGTGACGGCCTCGGGGTTGCCCCGCCTGCGCGCGCTGTTCACCTGCCTGGTGGGGTCCGTCCTGGGGACGCTGTGGACGTGGCGGATGGCGGTGATGCGCCCCGCGCTGTTCGACGATCTCCCCTTTTGCCAGCCGCTGTGGCGCGGGCTCGCGGAGCGGGGCGAGCCCTGGCACCCCGCGGTGGTGGCAGCGGTCGTGGGGCTGCTGCTGCTTGGGGCGTGGGGCCGCTTCCGGCCCTCCCCCTCCCGCGCGGCGCTCGGGGTGCTCGCGGTGGGGGCGGCCGCAGGGATCTCCGCCGCGCTGCCCTCGCCGGCGTGGCCTCCGCGCGCGGCAGTGCCGCCTCCGCCGCTCGTGGTGATCATCGGGGTGGACGCGTTCCGCGTGGACCGGCTCGCCGCCAACGGGGAGCGCCGGGGGATTGCGCCCCACCTGGACGCCTTCCTGCAGGACGCCACGCTGTTCGACCGCGCCTACACCCCCCTTGCGCAGACGGAGCCGGCGTGGCGTTCGCTCCTCACCGCGCGCTGGCCCCACCGGCACGGGGACCGCTACCCGCTCACCGCAGCCTCGCACTGGGCGCCGCTCCCCACCTTCGCCGCCCGCCTCGGCGCGGCCGGCTACGGCACCTCCTTCCGGACGGACTGCTCGCGCTTCCATTACGAGGACGGCGCCTCGGGCTTCGAGGACCGGGCGCAGCCGCCGCGCGGCGCGGTCAATTTCCTCCTGGAGAAGCTGCGCTTCCGCGGCGTGGGGGTGTTCGGGGCGCATGCGGCCGGGGCGTGGCTCTTGCCGGAGATGGTGGACAACCGTGCGCTCGCCGGGCTGCACGAGCCCTTCGGCTACGCGGACCGGCTGGCGGAAGACCTGGTGACGCGGGCGGCCGCGGGGCCGCTGCTGTACGCCTTCCACGCCACCTCGGCGCACTTTCCCGGGGATCCCACCTGGCCCTACTACCGCCGTTTCGCGGACCCGGACACCGCGCTGGAGCGGCGGCTGCGCATGGTGTTCGCGCCGGTGGCGCGCGGCGGCACCCGCCCGGACGGGGTGACCCAAAGGTCCAGCGAGGCGCTGTACGACGGGCTCATCGCCCAGGCGGATGACCAGGTGGGGCGCGTGCTGGACGGGCTGCGCCGCGCGGGGCGGTACGACGAGGCGCTGATCGTGCTGTTCAGCGACCACGGCGAGAGCTTCCACGCGGACGCCCCGGACGTGCAGGGGGCCACGCCGGTCCACGGCGCCCGGTTGCACGACGAGGAGAACCGCATCCTGCTCGCGGTGAAGCTGCCGAAGTCCCACCCCGGTCCGCGCGTGGCGCGCACGGACGCGCTGGTGCGGCTCCTGGACGTGGGGCCCACGCTGCTGGATCTGGCCGGGCTGCCGCCGCTGGAGGGGGTGGACGGCTCGAGCCTCGCCCCGCTGCTTCGCGGCGAGCCCTCCGCGCCGCGGCTGCTCTACGCGGAGACGGGCTTCACCCACGTGGCCCCGGACGTCTTCTTCCCCGGGCACCGCGCCACCGCGCCCCGCACCTTCGACGCCTACCGCATCCGTGCGGACGGGGTGGTGGAGCTGTCCCCGGAGGCGCACGCCGCGGCGCTCGCGGACAAGGACGTGGGGGCGTTTGACGGGCAGGGCTGGCTGGTGCGCAGTCCGCTGGCAGACGGCGGCACCGTGGAGCGCTGCGAGGGGACGTGCGGCCCACACCTCTCCGCCTTCCTGGACGCGGAGACGGGGGCGGCCGTGGTAGGCCCGCGCCCATGAGCCCAGCGTCCCTGCAGCAGTCCCTCGCCCCGGCCAGCGTGTGCTTCGGGTGCGGCCCCGCCAACCCGTCCGGGCTGCAGATCCAGAGCCGCGTGGAGGGGGACCGGGTAGTGTGTGACTGGTCGCCGCGCCCGGAGCACCACGCGTTCCCCGGCGTCCTCAACGGCGGCATCATTGGCAGCGTCCTGGACTGCCACTGCAACTGGACCGCTGCCCACGCACTGATGCAGGCGGCGGGCACGGGGGAACTGCCGTCCACGGTGACGGCCGAGTACACCATCACCATGAAGCGCCCCACCCCCATGGGGCCGGTGCGCCTGGAGGCGCGGGCGGTGGAGGTGTCCGGCGGCCGCGCGGTGGTGGAGGGGACGCTCACCGCCGGCGGGAAGGTGACCGCCACCTGCCGGGGCACCTTCGTGGCGGTGAAGCCCGGCCACCCCGCGTACCACCGCTGGTGACGCGCCCCCGGAAACGACGAAGGCGCCCGAACCTTCCGGGCGCCCCGTTCGTGCTGCGTGCCAGGCGGCGGTGCTGCTACCGGGGGTAGCCCGGGGGCAGCGAAGGGCCGGTCTCCCGGGTGACCGCCTTGTGCGTCTGGCCCATGATCTTCTCCTGCAGCTTCATGAGCGCGTCGAGCACCTGCTCGGGCCGCGGCGGGCAGCCGGGGATGTAGGCGTCCACCGGGATGATCCGGTCAATGCCCTGCAGCACCGCGTAGTTGTCGTAGAAGCCGCCGGACGAGGCGCACACGCCGAAGGCCACCACCCACTTGGGCTCGGCCATCTGCTCGTAGACGCGCTTGAGGATGGGGGCCTGCTTCAGGTTGATGGTGCCCACCACCATCAGCAGGTCCGCCTGCCGGGGGGAGAAGCGGGGCACCTCCGCGCCGAAGCGGGCCACGTCGTGGCGGGAGGCGGCAACGGACATGTACTCCATGCCGCAGCACGCGGTGGCGAACGGGTAGGTGAACAGCGAGTAGGCGCGGCCCCAGCCGAGCCCCTTGCTGACCATTCGCTCGAGGAAACCCATGGTCTCACCGCGGCGGGTGGCGATCACGGGTGCATTGCCCAGGTCGGACATGTCAGCTCTCCAGCTCCAGCGCGCCCTTCTTCCAGACGTAAATGAGCCCCACCACCACCGTGGCAGCGAAGACCACCATCTCCATGTACCCGAACCAGCCGAGCGCCTTGAAGTTCACCGCCCACGGGTAGAGGAACACCGCCTCCACGTCGAACACGATGAAGAGGAGGGCCACCACGTAGAACTTCACCGCGAAGCGCTGGCGCGCCGAGCCGATGGGCTCGTTGCCGCACTCGAAGGTGTCGAACTTCACGGGATCAAACCGCTTGGGGCCAAGGAAGGTGGCAATGGCGGAGATGGCCACCGCCAGCACGCCGGCCACGCCCAGGACCGCGGCAATGGGTAGGTAGGGAGCCAGGGGAGTCATGCGGGGTGGACCTTAAGGACCACGCCCCTCCCTGTCAAAGCAGAAGTCGGACCCGCGCTGCTCAGCCCTGGACGGGGGTGGCCCCCAGCACCGGGGCCTCCGCGCGCGCATGCAGCTGCCGGAAGCGCGTCTCCCCGGTGTCCGCGGTGCCCAGCTTGCGGTTGGGGGTGGTGCGGGCGCCGTGGAAGTCGCTCCCCGCGGTGGGGACGAGATCGAACTCCGCCGCCAGCCGGAGGTACTTCTCCCGCAGCTCGGGCTGGTGATCCCCGTGGTGGACCTCCAGGCCGGACAGCCCCTCGGCCCGCAGCTGCTGCAGCTCGTAGCGCTCCACCCGGTTGACCCCGGGGTGGGCGAGCGTGGCCGTACCGCCCGCATCCCGGATGAGCCGGATGGCCTCCGCCGTGGTGAGCCGGTAACGGTCCACGTAGGCGGGCTTGCCGTCCCCGAGGAACCGGTCGAACGCTTCGCGCACGTCTGCGCACCAGCCCTGCTCCACGAAGACGCGCGCCAGGTGGGGGCGGCCCAGGTTGGCGTCCCCGGCCAGGTGCTCCACGTGCGCCATGCGGATGGGGAAGCCCAGCTTCTGCACCCGCTCCACCATGGTCTCCATCCGTCGCTGGCGCTCCTCCCGCATGCGCTGCGCCATGCCGGCCAGCCCCGGGTGGCGGCGGTCCACGAAGTGGCCCAGCACGTGGACCTCGCGGCCGCTCAGCAGCGCGGAGATCTCCAGCCCCGGCACCAGCACCACCCCGTGGGCGGCCGCCTGCCGCTCCGCCTCCTCCAGGCCGGCCACCGTGTCGTGGTCCGTGACGGCCAGGTGGGTGACGCCTGCTGCCCGGGCGAGCGCGAACAGCTCCGAGGCGGGGTGCTCCCCGTCGCTCGCGGTGGTGTGGGCGTGGAGATCAATCATGGCAACCTTGTTCCAATCCGGGCGTTTGCCGCCCTGCAGGGTGCGTCTTACACTCTACAGCCGCCCATGCAGCATCCCCTGCAGATCA
>VGRA01000099.1 GCA_016875515.1 Deltaproteobacteria bacterium
CGCCGCGGTCCAGCACGGCCTCGGGGTCCTCGTCGTAGTCCACGTTCACCAGCGTCCGGTGGCGGGCAATGTCCTCGCGGAAGATTTCCGTGATGGACTCCTTCACGTACCGCGTCCCGAAGCCCACGCGCGGAGAGGCGTCCCGTCGGTGCAGCGTCTCGCTCCGCGTATCCACCGACTGCTGGAAGAGCGCAATGCGCGTCTCCGCCCACAGCCGCTTGCCGAACAGCAGCGGCGAGTTGGCGGCCACGGACAAGAGCGGCCCCGCCAGCACCTGCGCCAGGTTGTACTGCCGGGCGAACGCGTCCGCGTCCACCTGCAGGTGCACCTGGAAGGAGGAGTTGCAGGCCTCCACCATCACCGAGTCATGGGCGAAGACCAGCTCGTCCTGCCCCTTGATGGAGATTTCGAAGTCGCTGCCGCGCAGCGCGTGCACCGCCTTGCTGAGCGCCAGGTAGCGCGGGCTGGGCACCATGTTGTCCAGCCCCAGGTGCGCCTTGCGGATGGTGGGCAGGATGCCCATCAGCGCGGCGTGGTAGCCGATCTGCTCGGCGGCCACCCGCGTCTTGTCCACCAGCCCCTGCAGCTGCTTCTCCATGCGGGAGAAGCTGTCCCCCTCGAGGTGCTGCGGGTCCCCGTTCACCTCCAGCTGGAACAGCCCCAGCTCGGTGGTGAAGTGCGGGTCCTTGAGCGCCTCCAGCATCTTCAGCGCGGCGGGGGCGGGCTGGTAGGCGCCGTCCGTCAGGAACATCTCCAGCTCGGAGCCCACGCGGCGCACCCCGCGCTCGAAGCGCCCCTCGGCGAGCATCTGCTCCAGGGCCCGGAGGTCCGAGAGCATGGCGCGGACGAACGCGCGCCGGTCCTTTCCGGTGTGAACGGACGTCTCGACCTGCTTGTGCTCCCGCGTGTCGGCCACGAAACCCCCTGAAGGAAAAGCTCAGCCCACCATCTCGGACAGGTACTTCGGGAGCATCTCACGCCAGGTGACCCAGTCGTGGGGTGTCTGCTTGCCCCAGCTGTCCACCCGGTTGGGAATCCGTTGGGCACCGAGCGCCCGGGCCAGCGCCCAGGACTCGGAGATGTCCTCCGCGCGACCTTCCCCGGACGGCATCAGCACGAAGCGCGTCCGCAGCTTGTCCAGGTGCGGCCCGGACAGCGAGTGGGCAAAGGCGAGCGGCGAGGAGACGAAGTAGTCCTGCGTGAAGTGGTCCGTCTTGAAGAAGCGCCGCAAGTCGTAGGTGCCGGACATGGCAATGGCCGCGCGGAAGACGTCCGGGAAGCGGCACACCATGGCCGACGCATGGAAGGCCCCAATGGAGGCCCCCGCCGCAATCACCTCCACGTCCGCGTCCCGGCAGTCCATCCGGATGGCGGGGATGGCCTCGTACCGGACGTACTGGTGGTACTGGTTCAGCACCCACTGGCGGTGCTGCGGCGAGCCCTCCTGTTCAATCATGGCCTTGCCGGCCACGTTGTCGCAGGAATAGACGCGGATGCGCCCCCCGTCGATGAGGGGTCCGAGCACCTTCATCATCAGGAAGCGCTCCACCTCCTCCGCGTCCCCGCCCGCGGTGGGGAAGAGGAGGACCGGGACGCCGCCGTGGCCCCAGCGCACCATCTTCACGGCGCGCTGCAGCCGCTCCGAGTTCCATTGCCCGACCAGCTTGTTCATGCCTTCTGCTCCGCGCGCCAGTGCTGGATGCGCTTCCAGAACAACTCGGTGAACTGCTCTACTTCGTGTGCCGGGAAGAGCGCGGCCACCTTCTTGCGGACGGCGTCCTTCGCCTCCTGCGTGCCGAAGAACTCCCACGCCACCTCGTCCAAATGGGAGAGGTGCTTCTGGCAGAACTCCTCGAACTTGTCGGCCTCCAGCCGCTTCCGGGCGATGCGGCCGTACTCGGCCAGCTTCTCCTCGTAGCTGCGGTCCGTGGCGGCCACCTCGTAGTAGGGCTCCCAGTCCAGCGTCTTGCGCATCTTGCGCTGGGTGGTGGCGCAGTAGATGGACCAGCGCAGGTAGGACTTCACCAGCCAGGGGAAGTGGTAGTGCAGGGACGTCACCTGCGAGTCCGGGCACGGGTTGGCGAAGTCAATGGGGTACCAGGTGCCGTCCGCCCCGCGCAGCGACTCGCAGGAGTTGAACTCCCAGCCGAAGAAGGTGTTGATGGTGAGCAGCGTGTCCTCCAGCAGCTGCCGCTCCTTCGGGGTGAGGAACTCCTCCTCCCGCTTCATGGTGTAGCGGTCGTGCAGCGGGGCGTCCGGGTCGTACAGCACCGCGTGGGACTGCGGGCCGAAGCCCACCATGCGCACGAAGCGGTCGAACGGGTGCACGGCGGCCTGCAGGTGCATCACCTGGGTGCCGGACTTCTCGTAGTTGGCGCGCAGGGACTTCTCGTCCGCGACGCGGCTCACCGCCCGCCAGCCCCCGCCATCGTACGGCTTCATGAAGTGGGGGTAGCCCACCTGCTCGCCCACCTTCCCCAGGTCGAACAGCCTGGCGTACTGGCGCAGGGTGGCGCGCACGTCCACCTGCTCGGGGGTGTAGGCCTTCGGCGGCACCATCCAGGTCTCCGGGATGGGCATGCCCAGCGCCATCATGGCCGCGTAGGAGGTGTGCTTCTCCATGGACTGCACGGACCACGGGTTGTTGAAGACGTACAGGCCGTCCATCAACACGCCCTTTTTTATCCACTCGCGGCTCGTGTGGTACCAGTGGGTGAGCCGGTCCACCACGACGTCGTACTTGACGTCCTGGCGCAGGTTGAACGGCTCGATGGAGACGCGCTCCACGTTGAAGGAGACGGTGTCCCCCTTGTGGCGGACGTGGAGGTCCAGCTTCCGCATGATCCCCTCGAAGCAGAGGGGCCAGCAGATGTCCGCGCCGAGCGACAGGCCGATGTTGCGGGTGACGGGTGCCAAGGTGGTGTGTCCCTTTCGCAGTTACTCGTAGACCATCAGCAGCGGACCCGGGAAGAGCCAGGACAACCCCTCCCGCAACCGGTCACGCCAGTTCTCCCAGTTGTGCCCGTCCCGCGCCTCCACGTACCGCAGCTCCATGCCGGAGGCCTGCAGCATGGGGATGAGCGAGCGGTTCTCGTAGATGAGCGACTCGTGCATGCCGCAGCTGATGAAGGCCCGCTCGGAGACCAGCTCGGAGGAGGCGCGGAACCGGTTCATGAAGGCGATGACCGGCTCGAACGCCGGCCCCCGCTTGTTCTGGTTGCCGATGTCGCTGAACGCGAACGAGCCGGACTGGAGCAGCAGCCGCCCGTAGAAGCCCGGGTAGCGGAAGGCCGTGGACAGGGACGCCACCCCGCCGAACGAGGCCCCCATCAGGCACCGGCCGCGCGGCTTTCCCACCAGCGGCAGGCGCGACTCCAGGTCCGGGATGCACTCCTCGGTGACGAAGCGGGCATGCCGCTCGTGGTCCGCGTACTCCAGGATGCGGTTGGGCGAGTTGCACAGCGCCACCACCAGCCCGGGTATCTCCAGCCGGTGCACCAGGTTGTCCAGCACCGTCTTGAGGCTGGCGAAGCGCAGGTAGTCCCGCCCGTCGTGGACGAAAAGCAGCGGGTAGCGCCGGGTGGGGCGGAAGCGGGCGGGCAGGTAGATGGCCAGGTCCCGCCGCTCGCCGAACGCCTTGCTCTCGATGTTCCACTCGATGAGCTTGCCCTGCAGCGCCTCCGGGTCCGGCTGCGCCCACTCCGGCAACTCGTAGCCGTGGCCGTGGGCCACCGAGTTGGCGCCGAACGGGTCCGAGGCGCGGTGGGGGTTGAGCGGGTCCTCCATCCACCGGCTATGGCCGTGTTGCAACACCTCGAACTTGTACTCGATGCGGCTCCCCGGCGGGACGTCCAGCGTCAGGTACCAGAGCTCCGTCCCCGGGAGGCAGTGCAGCGGCTGGGAGTTGGGCAGGCCGTACACCCAGGACTTCAGGTACACCGCCTCCGCGCCGCCGCGGTAGACGAAGGTGACCTTCGGCCCCTCCACGATGGGGAAGCTGCGCCCGTGCATGAAGGCGTCCACCGCGCGCCCGTCCGGCCGGGCCCTCTTCAGGGCGTCAATGGCCAGCTCCGCCGTCATGACACCCACTCCTCGGACACGCTCCCGTCCTCGCGCAGCCAGTGGCTGCCCTCCGAGTCCGCGAACCAGCGCGGCCCGTCGAAGGAGACGTGGGCGCCGTTGTCCAGCGCAATGCACTTGAAGGGGGCGTGGCGGCGGGCCAGCCACCCCACGCGCTCGCGGTCCTGCAGCTTCAGCCGGTGGCGCGGCCCCGGCAGGGGCAGGATGCCGGTGTGGAAGCCCAGGCCGGGTTCCAGCAGCTCCGAGATGCCCTCGCCTTGTGGCGGGTCCTCGTGGAACAGCAGCACGCGCTCCGCCGTCACCATGGCGCCGCCGCCCCAGGCCACCAGCACCTTGTCCTCCACCAGATCCGAGATGCCGAACAGCCGCAGCCGGTTGAGCAGCACCGCAACGTGGCCCCCGGCAATGGCCAGGATGCGCGTGCCCTGCAGCAGCCGGGCAATCTCCGCGCGCTGGCGGGCGACGGCGGGGCGCCGCAGCGGCTGCATCCGCTCGTCGAAGTCCCGCCGCAGCCCCTGCACCCGGTCCAGGTGGTCCCGGTCCATGGCGCGCATGTACGACATGGACAGCCGCGCCTCGTCCGCCTCCAGGGGGGAGCCGCGGGCGAAGCGGGCAATGTCCAGCGCCGCGTCCAGCGAGCGGGCCAGCCGCAGCCGGTAGTACTCCTGCCCCGTGCGCAGCGTCTCCTGCAGGGCGCGGTGCTCGGCGCGCAGCTCCGCATCCTCGGCGAAGACGCGCTCGGTCCGGCGGTAGAGGTCCAGCGGGACGATGTCCCGTCCCAGCTTCTCCGGAAGCTCCTCCACCTGGCCCTCGTACTCCTGCCAGCCGGCGGTGATGAGGGCCACGGGGCCGTCCACCTCCAGCGCCCGCACCGCACCGGCGAGCGTGGGCTTCTCCGGGCCCAGCGTCCCGAGCAGCACGCCCCTCACGAAGGCCTCGCCCGCACCTTCATGTTCTCACCCACGAGCGTCATCATGCGGCGCAGGCCGTCGTAGTCCGGGTGCTTGAAGCGGATCCACGCGCCTGCCATGTAGCCGGCCTCCACCGGCCCCGTGGGGCTGCCGGGCGGGGGCAGGTGCGCGTCGATGATGAAGTCCCCGAAGGTGCGCTCCACCGCGTCCCAGCCCTCGTAGCCGGTGACGCGGCCGTCGCACTCGGGGCGCAGCGCGATGAGGCCGGTGGCGAAGCGCCGGGACAGCCGCGCCCCCGGGCGGCCATGCACCTGCACGTGGGCCCACTCGCGGTACAGGTCCACGTCGTTGGCCACGTTGTAGAGGTCCCACGTCCGGACGCCGGGCGGGCGGCAGGCAATCTCGGAGAAGACCAGCCCCTTGGGGCCGATGAACCACTCCATGTGCGTAGCGGTGGTCTCCAGGTCCAGCAGCTGGATGACCTTCTGCCCCATGGCGCGCACGTCCGCGTAGGCGGGTGCGGAGTCAATGCGGTTGGTGACGGCAATCTGCGGGGAGATCCACCGCGTGCGCATGGACTCCAGCACGCCCGGGTAATAGTGAGAGGCGAAGTCGTGCACCACGCGGCCGCGGACGGTGAGCGTGTCGTAGAACGCCTCGTGGCCCTCGATGTACTCCTCAACGGCCACCGAGCGCCCGGCGTCCAGCCCCAGGTTGCGCGCCGCCGCGAGCAGCTGCTCCAGGTTGTTCACCCGCGCGGTGCCGGAGGCCCCCGCGCCGTCGCGCGGCTTGAGGATGAGCGGGAAGCCCACCTCCTTGGCGAAGTCCACGGCCTCCTGCACGGAGGATGCGCCGGTGGACAGCGCGCAGCGCACGCCGCCCTTGCGCAGCACCTCCTTCATGGCCGGCTTGTCGCGGCACAGCCAGGACGAGCGGACGGAGGTGCCGGGGATGGAGAGGGCCTCGCGCACGCGCGCCGCGCACATGATGTGCGCCTCCACCACCGCCTCCATCCTGTCAATGCGCAGCCGGGAGTGGATGAAGCGCGCGGCGCGCAGCACCGCTCCCTCGTTCACCACCGAGTCCACCTGCTCGTAGTGGGTGAGCTGCTCGCGCAGGTCCGCGGAGAGGGACTCCTTGCTGCCCTCGCCAATGGCGGTGACGGTGGCCCCCACCTCCTTCAGGGCACGGACGAAGTGGCGCTGGTTGGCGGGGAAACGCGGCTCGATGAAGACGACGTGCACGTTCGATCAGCCTTTGGTGTGGGGGGCGCGCCCCCGGGGATAGACCTGCTCGTACTCTGCAACCTGCGCATCCCACGAGAAGTCCTCTGCCATCCCCGCCTCCTGCAGACGACGGAAGGCGACAGGATCGTTGAACAGCTGGAGCGCGGTCTCGGTGGCCCAGCGCAGCCCCGCCGCGTCGTGGTGGTCGAAGAGGATGCCGGTGCCCTCGCCGGTGCGCGGGTTCCACTGCCGGACGGTGTCCGACAGGCCGCCCGTCTTCCGGACCACCGGCACCGTGCCGTAGCGCAGGCTGTACATCTGGTTGAGGCCGCAGGGCTCGTAACGGCTGGGCATCAGGAAGAAGTCCGCGCCGGCCTCGATGCGGTGGGACAGCCCCACGTCGAAGGTGTCCCGGAAGCGGACCTGCCGGGGGAAGTGGCGCTCGAGCTCCCGGAACATCCGCACGAGCCGCCGCTCGCCGCTGCCCAGCACCACCAGCTGCAGGGGGTGGCGCCGCAGCAGCGGGGCGAGCGCGTCCGGCACCAGGTCCAGCCCCTTCTGCCCCGCCAGGCGGGAGACGATGGCGAACAGCGGAGCCTGCTCCACGTACGGCAGCTGCGCGGAGGCGAGCAGCCGCTGCTTGCAGGTGCGCTTCCCGGAGAGATCCCTGGCCGAGTAGCGGGCAGGCAGGTGGGCGTCCGTCTGCGGGTTCCACTCGCCGTGGTCGATGCCGTTGAGGATGCCCGAGAGCGCGTTGCCGCGCGCGCGCAGCAGGCCGTCAAGGCCGGCGCCGTACTCGGGCGTGCGGATTTCACGCGCGTAGGTGGGGCTCACCGTGGTGAGGGCGTCCGCGTACAGCACGCCGTGGAGGAGGAAGTTGATGCGCCCCTCGCGCAGCTGGTCCTGGTGGAACAGGTGAGCCGAGTCTGCCAGCCCCGTGTCCGGCAGCACGTGGGCGGGGAACATCCCCTGGTAGTTGAGGTTGTGGATGGTGAGGACCGTCTTCGTGCCCCCGAAGATGTCCTTGTCCCAGGCGAAGCGCGTCTCCAGCAGCAGCGGCGTCAGCGCGGTGGGCCAGTCGTTGCAGTGCACCACGTCCGGGGCAAACCGCATCCGCTGCGCCGCGGTGAGGGCGCCGCAGCTGAGGACGAGGAAGCGCAGGTGCTCGTCCGCGTCGTGGGTGTAGATGCCTTGGCGGGCGTACAGCTCCGGGCAGTGGAGGAAGAACACCTCCAGCGTGCTGCCGGGCAGTGGGGCGGCCAGCACCTGCAGCGTCCAGGCGCGCCCGCCGAAGGAGACGCGCAGGTCCCGCAGGGACTCCACGCGCCGCATCCGATGCTTGCGCAGGTCGATGCGGCCGTAGAGCGGCAGGAAGACGCGGACGTCGTGGCCGGCGCGGTTCAGCGCCGCGGGGAGCGCGGCGGAGACGTCACCCAGGCCGCCCGTCTTGGCGAAGGGGTGGACCTCCGAGGTCAGGAAGAGGACGTTCACGAGGGCCTTGGAGGCTAGCACCGGCCGGCGTGGGGGCGGTGTGGTTCTTCGCGCACAGGTGACCGGTGCTTGACCTCGCCACCACCCCGTCCCCGACACTGACGCCCTCATGCCCCGCCGTCCCCCGCCACGCCGCCTCACCCGCCGGGAGTTGATGGCCGGCGCCCTCGCCACCGCTGCCACCGCCGCCGGCTGCCGGGGAGCGCCGTCTCCAGCGGCGCCGCCCAAGGCCACACCTCCTCCAGCCGCTGGGCCCGCGGCCCCGCCC
>VGRA01000100.1 GCA_016875515.1 Deltaproteobacteria bacterium
TAGGTCTCCACCGGCCCGTGGCGGGAGCGCGCGTTCGTGCCGCGCGGGGTGATGCCGGCGGCGCAGGTGCTCACGCGCTTGAATGAAATTGTCGCGGTGGCGGAGATGCACCCCGGCACCCGCGCCGAGCGCGCCCGCACCGGCATCCGCGCGGAGTTCCTCCCGCTGCTGCGGCAGGCGGTGGAGCAGGCGGCAGGGGACGGCTTGGACGCATGGCTCGCCGGGCTGCTCAAGCCCCCCGCGGAGCCCGCGCGCAACGGGATGCTCATGGAGGTGGCAGCGGCCATGCAGGCGGTGAACGCGGCGCGGACCAACGCCGCCGCGCTCGAGGCGGCGCGGGCGCTGATGGCGCTGGCGGGGCGCCACCTCCAAGCGCCGGACGCGGCGAAGCTGTCGCTCAAGGTTCTGGAGAAGGAGTTGGAGGGGCGGCTGGAGGTGGACGCGCTGCTGCAGCTGCTGTTCGCCACGAAGGCGGAGCTGACCGCCCAGGCAGATCACGTGGAGAAGGCCATTGACCGGCTGCGGGAGGAGCTGCGGCAGGCGGTGGCGCAGCCCGCGGGACTGATGTGGAATTTCTCCCGCCTCAAGGCCGAGCGGCGGGTCATCCTGGCGGAGCTGAAGCGGCGGGGGTGACTTCGGCGCCTTTCCCTTGGCGTTGGGCGCGGAGAGCCCTTAAGTCCCCTGTCGTGAACATCACCAAAGCCCTGGAACGGGGATCCCGCCTCCAAGCCCTCCGCGAGGTGTTCGCCAACCGCGTGCTGGTGCTGGACGGCGCCATGGGGACGCTCATCCAAGCGCAGCACCTGCGCGCGGCAGACTTCGGCGGTGCGGAGCTGGAGGGGTGCAACGAGGTGCTGGTGGCGACGCGCCCGGACCTCGTCCGCTCCATGCACGCGCAGTACTTCGCCGCGGGCGCGGACGTGGTGGAGACCAACTCCTTCGGCGGCACGCCGCTGGTGTTGGGGGAGTACGGCCTGCAGGACCGCGCGCTGGAGCTGAACCGCGCGGCCGCGCGCCTGGCCCGCGAGGCCGCTGCGTCGCACAGCACCCCGGAGCGGCTGCGCTGGGTGGCAGGCGCCATGGGCCCTACCACGCGCGCCCTGTCCGTCACCGGCGGCACCACCTTCGAGGCGCTGCGGAAGGACTTCACCGTCCAGGCGCAGGGGCTCGCCGAGGGCGGCGCGGACTTCCTGCTGTTGGAGACGTGCCAGGACACCCGCAACGTCAAGGCGGCGCTGCTTGGCATCGACGACGCGTTTGCCCGCCTGGGCTACCGGCTGCCCGTGGCCGTCTCCGGCACCATCGAGCCCACCGGGACCATGCTGGCAGGCCAGGCGGTGGAGGCGCTCTGCACCAGCCTCGAGCACATGGAGTTGCTCTTCGTCGGGCTCAACTGTGCCACCGGCCCCGAGTTCATGACGGACCACGTCCGCTCGCTCGCCGCCATGAGCGAGTGGCCGGTGGGCTGCATCCCCAACGCCGGGCTGCCGGACGAGAACGGCCGCTACCTGGAGACGCCCCAGATGCTGGCGCGCTCGCTGCGCCGCTTCGTGGAGGCCGGCTGGCTCAACGTGGTGGGCGGCTGCTGCGGCACTACCCCGGAACACGTCCGGGTGCTGGCGGGGGCCGTGGACGGACTCAAGCCCCGCGCGCTGCCGCGGTTCCGCCGCAGCACGCTCTCCGGGGTGGACTACCTGGAGGTGACGGACGCCGAGCGCCCCGTCATCGCCGGCGAGCGCACGAACGTCATCGGCAGCCGGAAGTTCAAGGAGCTCATCGCCGCGGGGCAGTGGGAGGACGCGGCGGAGATTGCGCGCGCGCAGGTGAAGCGCGGGGCGCAGGTGGTGGACGTGTGCCTGGCCAACCCGGACCGGGACGAGCTCGCGGACATGGAGCGCTTCCTGGAGGTGGCCACGAAGAAGGTGCGCGCGCCGTGGATGATCGACTCCACGGACCCCGCCGTGGTGGAGCGCGCGCTCACCTTCAGCCAGGGCAAGGCCCTCATCAACTCGGTCAACCTGGAGGACGGCGAGGAGCGCTTCGCGCAGGTGGCGCCGCTGGCCCGCCGCTACGGCGCCGCCCTGGTGGTGGGCTGCATCGACGAGACGGGCATGGCCGTCACCCGGGCCCGCAAGCTGGAGGTGGCCGAGCGCAGCCACGCGCTGCTCACCGGCAAGTACGGGATGCGGGAGGAGGACCTTTACTTCGACCCGCTCGTCTTCCCCTGCGCCTCCGGAGACGTGCAGTACGCGGGCAGCGCGGTGGAGACCATTGAAGGGCTGAGGCTCATCAAGCAGCGCATCCCGCGCAGCCGCACGGTGCTGGGCATCTCCAACGTCTCCTTCGGCCTGCCCACCGCCGGACGCGAGGTCCTCAACTCCGTCTTCCTGTACCACTGCACGCTCGCCGGCCTGGACATGGCGCTCGTCAACGCGGAGAAGCTGGAGCGCTACCCGTCCCTGCCGGAGACGGAGCGCGCGCTGTGCGAGGCGCTGCTCTTCTCCCGGGGGGAGGACCCGGTCACCCCTTTCGCCAACCACTTTCGCGAGCGGAAGCCTCCCCGGGTGGCCCGTTCCACGCTGCCCCTGGACGAGCGGCTGCGGGCCTGCGTCATCGAGGGGAGCCGGGACGGGCTGTTCGAGTCCCTGGAGGAGGCGCTCGCCACCCGGACGCCGCTGGACGTCATCAACGGTCCGCTGATGGCCGGCATGGACGAGGTGGGGCGGCTGTTCGGGCGCAACGAGCTCATCGTGGCGGAGGTGCTGCAGAGCGCCGAGGTGATGAAGGCGGCCGTGTCCTTCCTCGAGCCGCGGATGGACAAGGGGCAGGTGGCCACGCGCGGCAAGGTGGTGCTCGCCACGGTGAAGGGGGACGTGCACGACATCGGGAAGAACCTGGTGGAGATCATCCTGGCCAACAACGGCTTTCAGGTGATCAACCTGGGCATCAAGGTCCCACCCGAGCAGCTGGTGCAGGCGGTGCGGGAGCACCGGCCGGACATCGTGGGGCTGTCGGGGCTGCTGGTGAAGAGCGCGCAGCAGATGGTCACCACCGCGGAGGACCTCACGCGCGCCGGGGTCACCACGCCCATCCTGGTGGGCGGCGCGGCGCTCAGCCGCAACTTCGTGGACCGGAACATCGCCACCGCCTACGGCGGCACCGTGGCCTACGCGTATGACGCCATGAGCGGGCTGGAGCTGGCCCGGCAGCTGGTGGACGGGGAGGGCCACGCCCGGCTGAAGGTGGAGCTGCACGCGCGGCGCGAGCAGCTGGCGCAGGAGGTGGCCGCACGGCCGAAGCCCGTTGCCGCGCCGGCCGCCGCCCGCAGCCGCGAGGTGCCGCTGCTAGAGCAGGTGCCCGAGCCGCCGGACTACCTGCGCCACGTGCTCGCGAACACGCCGGCGGACCACGCGTGGCGGTACATCAACCCGCTCATGCTCTACGTCCGCCACCTCGGCGTGAACGGCTCGGCCGCGCGGCTGCTCGGGACGCCCGAGGAGTCGTCGCTCCAGCAATCCGAGACGGGGCGAAAGGCGCTCGCGGTGAAGGCCGTGCTGGATGGGCTCAAGGAGGAGCTGCGCCACGGGGCCCTGCAGCCGCGGGCGGTGTTCCAGTTCTTCCGCGCCGGCAGCGACGGCAACACGGTGCACCTGTTCCACGGGGAGAGCGGCGCGCAGGTGGTGCAGTTCGGCTTCCCGCGCCAGGCGCGCGAGGGCGGGCTGTGCCTGGCAGACCTGGTCCGTCCGCTCGAGGGTGGCGTGCCGCGGGACAACGTGGCGCTCTTCGTGGTGACGGCCGGTGAGGGCATCCGGGAGCGCGCAGAGACGTACAAGCAAAAGGGGGAGTTCCTCCGCATGCACGCCGTGCAGGCGCTCGCGCTGGAGACGGCGGAGGGGTACGCGGAGTTGCTCCACGCGCAGCTGCGCAGCATGTGGGGCCAGCCGGACCGGCCGGACATGACCATGCTGGAGCGCTTCCGCGCGGAGTACCCCGGCAAGCGCTACTCGTTCGGTTACCCGGCCTGCCCGCGGCTGGAGGACCAGGCGCTGCTGTTCGAGGCGCTCCGGCCCGGGGAGATCGGCGTGCAGCTGACCGACGGCTTCATGATGGAGCCCGAGGCCTCCGTGTCCGCCCTCTGCTTCCACCACCCGCAGGCCACCTACTTCTCCGTCAGCTGAAGGAGCCGTCATGGGCACCGCCGCCCGCCGCCGCGCCGCCGTTGAACTCCTCCCACCCCTGGGGATGACCGCCATTGGCAGCCTCCCGCACTCGCAGCGGGAGCTGGCCCTGCAGTGCTCTCTGCAGGTGGACGTGCCGTGGCTGCCGCAGCTGCCGAACACCTCGCGGAACGAGTACATGGTGCCCGCCGCGCTGGACGGGTTGCCCGGGCTGCAGGTGGACGGCGAGGGGATGTGCACGGTGGACCTGGCGGGCTGGGAGGCCGGGCGCGAGGCCTTCACCGCGAAGCTGGAGGAGGGCATGCGGGGCGGGGACCTCTCCGCCTTCGAGCCCTCGCCTGAGTCCTGCCGGGCCTGGAACCCGTTCCTCTACGAGGTGCAGGCGCGCGGGCTGAAGCTGGCCAAGGCGCAGCTGGCCGGGCCGGTGACGCTGCGGTGGGTGACGAAGCTGTCGGACGGGCGCACGCTGGCCGAGGAGCCCGCGCTGGACCGCGCGGTGTTTCGCCTGTCGCTCGCGCGGGGGCTGGCCCTCACGCGCGCGCTGCGGCGGGCAGGGGCGCTGCCGCTGTTCTTCCTGGACGAGCCCGGTCTCTACGCTTTCGACGGGCGCAACCCCGCGCACGTGGTGGTGCTGCAGGAGCTGCGGGTGCTGGCCTCGGCGCTCCAGCACGAGGGGGCCCTGGTGGGGCTGCACTGCTGCAGCAACACGGACTGGGGCCGCCTGCTGCGGCTGGGGCTGGACATCCTCGCGGTGGACGTGCGGCTGTCGCTGGACGCGGTGGTGGACGAGCGCGAGGCGTTCCTCGAGTTCCTCTCCGGCGGCGGCACGCTGGCGCTCGGCGTCATCCCCACGGACGCGCGCGCGGGCTACCGGGCGGAGGAGCTGGCGGACGCGGTGGAGGCCACCTTCCGCGCGGTGTTGGCGCCGTCCCTGCCGCTGGAGTCCGTGCTGCGGCGGCTGCTGCTCACCCCGGCCTGCGGCCTGGGGCTCCGCTCGGTGCAGGACACCGAGCGCATCCTCGGGGATCTGCGCGAGGTGCAGGCCCGGCTGCGGGCTGGCCTCAGCGGCGGCGAAGCGCGTCCCTGAGGCGCAGCTCGCGCTCGGCCTGGAGCCAGTCCTCCTCGGGGCTGCCGGGGCCGTCCCCGCGGGCCTGTGACAGCTGCCACGCCCGCAGCGCAATCTCCTCGCGCGTGGGGAGGGTGGGGCGCTTCTCGAGCGGGTCGGCGGCGGGAGCCGCTCGGGGCAGGGCGGGGTTCACGGCCCCAGGCTGTGATGCGCCCCCACCTGGTGCGGGAGCCCCCACCCGCCCGCGCCCGCCCGGCAGCCAACACCCCGGGACGGCTCAGCGGTCCCACGCCCGCTCGAGCACCTTCACCATGGCGGCGCTGAGCCCCAGCGAGGCCACCTCCGCGGGCTGCACCCAGCGGAACGCCTGGTACGCCCCTGCTGCCTGCGCGGGAGCGGACCGGCCCTTCACGCGGAACAGGTGCAGCTCCAGGTCCCGGTGGGTGAGCGTCCGGCGCACCACCCCCAGGTGTTCGCCAAGCGTCACCTTGCGGCCCAGTGCCCCGGACAGCGCCGCGGGGATGTCCACGTCACGCGCAGGGTAGTCCGCGGTGGGCAGCTCCCACAGCCCGCCGAACAGCCCCGCCTCCGCGCGCCGGCCGAGCAACAGCGCGCCGTCCCGCTCCCACGCCCCCACCACGAGGTTGAGCAGCTTGCGCGGCGCGCGGACGCGCGCAGGGGGCAGTTCCTCCACGCGCCCGGCGGCGAGTGCACCGCAGTGGGCCCGCGCCGGGCAGAGCAGGCACGTGGGCCGCTCCACGCGGCACACCGTGGCGCCCAGTTCCATCAGCGCCTGGTTGAAGTCCCCCGGGCGCGGCCCCTTCACCTGCTCCGCGGCCAGCTCCCACAGCCGCTTTTCCCGCGCGCGGTCCCCCGGCGCCCCCTCCACCAGGAACAGCCGGCTGAAGACGCGGGCCACGTTGCCGTCCACAATGGGGGCCTCCAGGCCGAACGCGATGGAGGCCACCGCGCCCGCCGTGTACGGACCGAAGCCCGGGAGCGCCCGCAGCGCGTCCGCGTCCGCCGGAAGTGCCCCGCCGTGCTCCGCAACGACGGCCTGCGCCGCGCGGTGGAGGTTGCGGCAGCGCGAGTAGTAGCCGAGCCCGCTCCAGTACGGCAGCACCTCGTCCAGCGCCGCGGCGGCCAGCGCGCCCACCGTGGGGAACCGCGCGAGGAAGCGCTCCCAGTACGGGATGACGGTCACCACCTGCGTCTGCTGCAGCATCACCTCGGACAGCCAGATGGCGTAGGGGTCCTTCGTGCGGCGCCATGGCAGGTCCCGGCGGGCATGGTCGAACCAGTCGAGCAGCGCGGCGCGGAGGGGGCTCTGCCGTGACTTGGAGGCGGCGGGCATGGGATGAACGCTTACTCCGGAGGCCACGCGCATGGCACGCCAACTGAGCAACGACTTCTCCTGGAGCAAGAGCCGCCACGAGCTGATGAGCGGCTGCCTGCGCGCGTACTACTTCTCCTACTACCGGAGCTGGGGCGGGTGGGAGCGCGGGGCCGCGCCCGAGGTGCAGCAGTTGTACGGCCTGAAAAAGCTGCACAACCGCTTCACCTGGGCGGGCAGCGCCGTGCACGAGGCCGTCAAGGACGCGCTGCTCAACTACCGCGCGAAGCGGGCGGTGGACCCGAAGGAGGCCATCGAGCGGGTCCACCGCAAGATGCAGGCGGAGTGGAGGCACTCCCACGCGGGCAGGCACTGGCAGGACCGCAGGACGTTCGCCGGGCTGCGCGAGCACGAATACCGCGAGGCGCTGGAGCCGGACACCTGGAAGCGGAACTGGGAGTTCACGCAGCAGGCGCTGGCGTGGTTCTTCCAGAGCCGCTGGCCCGCGCTGGCGCAGTCCCTCCCGCGCGAGCGGTGGATCGAGGTCGACGACACGGACTTCGACCGCTCCGTCTTCTACCTGGACGGGGTGAAGGTGTTCGCCGTGCCGGACTTCGCCTTCTTCGACGAGGACGGCACCCCGCGCGTGGTGGACTGGAAGACGGGCAGCGCGCGGGACGGGTACGACGCGCAGGTGCTCGGGTACGCGCTGTACCTGTCCGAGCGGTACGGGTTACCGCTGGAGAAGATCTGCGCCTCGCTCGTGTACCTGAACGCGGGCGTGGAAAAGGAGGTCCCCTGCACGCCGGAGGCGGTGGAGGGCTTCAAGGCGTTCTTCCGAGACAGCGTGGGCCGGATGAAGGTGCTGCTCGCGGACGCGGAGAAGAACGTGCCGAAGGGCGAGGAGGCCTTTCCCCAGAAAGAGGACCCGGCCAGCTGCGCCGAGTGCGTCTTCCGGCGCCCCTGCGGGCGCGAGGCGTTCACGCTGCAGGCGCAGGCGGGCTGACTCAACCGCGCCGGGCCGCAATCCGCCTGATCACCACGCCGGCCATGTTCATGCCGAAGACGCTGGTGACGAAGGCCACCGAGCCGTTGATCTGCGTCCGGTGGTCACAGGTGTGGAAGTCGTTCTCGCGCGGGCAGACGCACAGGAAGCCGTCGTGGGCGGCGTCGTAGTTGAGCGGGACGGGCTCGCGCAGCGGCTCCACGGAGTAGACGGCGGTGATGCCGGTGAAGCGGTCCGTGTCCAGCCCCTGCTTGCGCTTGAGCAGCTTGCGGATGTCCTTGGCGAACGGGTCCGTGTGCGTCTCGGAGAGGTCCTCCACGCGCACCGCGGTAGGATCCAGCCGCCCCGCCGCCCCCATGCTGCTCACCACAGGCAGG
>VGRA01000101.1 GCA_016875515.1 Deltaproteobacteria bacterium
GTTCCAAGGTTCTACTCTCCCATGGTGGGGCGCGGATCCGCCAACGCGGCCGCGCAAACCGGCGCCTACGCTACCGAACGCACACGCACGCAGGCAAGGCAGGAATCCACCGGCCGCGACGGCCCCTCAGCGCCAGTCGGCGAAAACCCCGAGCAGCGGACCGCCCACCCACTGCGCGGCGTTGTAGCGGGCCGGGCGGTCATACACCTGCGCCACCCCGCCGTAGAGGCCCCAGGTGGCCGGCCCCGCCTTCCAGCCGAACTGCACCTTTCCCTCCACCAGCCCCACCGCCCCCTGCTCGCGGGGGAGCGCGTCGAACGTGGCGCCGAAGAACGTGGGCCCCGTGGCCACCGTCACACCCCAGTGGAAGCCGCCGGTGCGCGTGCCCCGGTAGGCCAGCCCGAGCAGCGCCGGGGCCTGCCACCCGGACACCATGCGCGCGTTGCGCCGCGGCCCCGCCCCGGCCACCTCCCCCAGCTGCACCCCGCCGCCCAGTTCCATCACCAGCACCAGCGCGTCCACCCGCTCCTGGATGAGCGTCCACTCCCACTGCAGTTGCAGCTGCGGGACGAAGGGGGTGGGAAGGTACGTCCCCAGCTGCACCGAGCGCGGAAGCCATCCGGGGACGGACCCGTGCGGCGGGGCGTGCGAGGGGAGGGCCAGCGCGGACAGGGGAAGCAGCGCGAGCAGGGTGAGGGCGCGTGGCGCGGACATAAGGCGTCTGTGTACCGCACCGCGCGCCTCGCTTGTGTGCTTGTCAACACCCCGCCCCGCGGACTACACCCTCGTCTACTTCCGCCACCCACCGAGGGGATCTTCAACTTGGCCACGTCGCTCCGGACGTACGTCTTCCTGGATTCGCTGCAGCCCCAGCTCGCGGCGCACATCTGCACCACCTGCCGCGGGTACTTCCCCGTGCCCTACGTGGCCTCCCTGTTCGTGGAGATTGCGCCCGGCATGGCCATCCACGGGCTGATCGACGTGGCGCTCAAGGGCACCAACGTCCAGCCCGCCACGCTCGTGGTAGAGCGCGCCTACGGCATGCTGGAGGTGCACAGCGAGGACAAGGGCGAGGTGCGCAGCGCCGGTGACGCCATCCTCGGCCACATCGGGGTGAAGGAGGAGGACCGGCTCAAGCCGAAGCTCATCTCCAACACCATCATCCGCGCCATCGAGCCCATGCACGCGATGATCCTGGACAAGATCCGCTTCGGCTCCATGATCGAGCCCGGCCAGTCGCTCTTCATCCTTGAGTGCGAGCCCGCCGCGTACGCGGCGCTGGCGGCCAACGAGGCGGAGAAGGCGGCCAACGTGCGGCTGGTGGACGTGACGCCCTACGGCGCCTACGGCCGCCTCTACATGTGCGGCAGCGAGGCGGAGATCGACTCCGCGGCGGCCGCGGCGGTGGCAGCGTTGAAGGCGGTCTCCGGCAAGGAGCCCGCGGCGTTCAAGGACAAGTAGTCTGCTGACAACCACGCAGTACAAGCAACCGAGGACACGACGACATGGCTGACGCGCTGGGACTGATCGAGACCAAGGGGTTCGTGGGCATGGTGGAGGCCGCGGACGCCATGGTGAAGGCCGCCAAGGTGGACTTCGTGGGTTACGAGAAGATCGGCGGCGGGTACGTGACCGCCATCGTCCGCGGCGACGTGGCTGCGGTGAAGGCCGCCACCGAGGCCGGCGCGCGCGGCGCCGAGCGCGTGGGCGAACTGGTCTCCGTGCACGTCATCCCGCGGCCCCACCAGAACATCGACCTCGTGCTGCCGCTCGGGCGCTCGGACGCGGTGAAGGCCGAGCTGGGCAAGTAGCCCATGCTCCTGGGAAAGGTGGTGGGGACGGTCGTCTCCACGAACAAGGAGAAGGAGCTGGAGGGGCTGAAGTTCCTGCTCGTCCGCGCCCTGGACGCTGACAACCGTCCCACCGGCACGCTCGTCGTGGCGGTGGACGCGGTGGGCGCCGGCGTGGGCGAGGTGGTCCTGTACGCCTCCGGCTCCTCCGCCCGCCAGACGGCGGTGACGAAGGACCGCCCGGTCGACGCCACCATCATGGCCATTGTCGACCAGGTGGAGGTGGGCGGAACGCTCACCTACTCCAAGGACCGGGACTAACGCGCGGGGCCCTGCGGGGCCCTGCCGGACGGGAGAGTGGCCGTGTCGCTCAACGACGCGCAGATCAACGCCATCGTGGACCAGGTGGTCCGCAAGCTGTCGAGCGATCTCGGCAAGCTGCCGGAGGCCGCGCGCCCCTCGGCGCCGGCCGGCAGCTCGCCGGCCCTCCTCAAGTCCCGCCCCGGCATCTTCGACGACCTTGACGGCGCCACGAAGGCCGCACGCGCCGCCTTCGAGGAGTGGGGGGACGCCCCGCTGGAGACGCGCAACCGCGTGATCGAAGCCATGCGGGAGTGCACGCGCCGCAACGCCGAGCAGCTGTCGGTGATGGCGGTGGAGGAGACGGGGCTCGGCAACGTCCCGGACAAGATCAAGAAGAACCTCCTGTGCGCCAACAAGACGCCGGGTACGGAGATCCTCCGGCCCCAGGCGTGGACCGGGGACCACGGACTCATGCTGCTCGAGCGCGCCCCCTACGGAGTCATCGGCAGCATCAGCCCCACCACCAACCCCACCGAGACCATCATCAACAACGGCATCGGGATGTTGGCGGGCGGCAACGCGGTGGTCTTCAACGTCCACCCGTCTGCCAAGAAGGTCTGCGCCCACTTCATCCAGCTGCTCAACGAGGCCATCGTCTCCGCCGGGGGACCGGCCAACCTGATCACGGGCCTCGGCAGCCCCACCATCGAGACCGCGCAGGGGCTGATGAAGCACCCCAACGTGCGGCTGCTGGTGGTGACGGGCGGCCCCGCCGTGGTGAAGGCGGCCATGAACTCCGGCAAGCGCGCCATCGCCGCGGGGCCGGGCAACCCGCCGGCGGTGGTGGACGCCACCGCGCACCTGGCGCAGGCGGCCCGGGACATCGTGGCGGGGGCGTCGCTGGACAACAACATCGTCTGCATCGTGGAGAAGGAGATCTTCGCGGAGGCCTCCATCGCGGACGAACTGAAGCAGCACATGGGCCGGGCGGGGGCCTTCGAAGTGACCGGCGCGGCCATCAACCGGCTGGAGAAGCTGGTGGTGGTGGACGGGCACACCAGCAAGGACTGGGTGGGCAAGGACGCCACGAAGATCGCCGAGGCCGCCGGCATCCGCGTGCCTGCTGGAACGAAGTTGCTCTTCGCCGAGGTGGACCCCTCCCATCCGTTCGTGCAGCTGGAGCTGCTGATGCCCGTCATCGGCTTCTCGCGCATGAAGACGGTGGAGGACTGCATTGCCGCGGCGGTGCAGGCGGAGCACGGCTTCGGCCACACCGCCACCATGCACTCCACCAACGTGGACCACCTCCACGAGATGGCGCGCGCCATCAACACCTCCATCTTCGTGAAGAACGGCCCCTCGTTTGCCGGGCTGGGTATGACCGGCGAGGGGTACACCTCCTTCACCATTGCCTCCCCCACCGGCGAGGGGCTCACCACCGCGCTCACGTTCACCCGCGAGCGGCGCTGCACGCTGAAGGACTCGTTCCGGATTGTCTGAGGTGGCAAAGCTGACCGGCCCGGCGGTTGCGCTGCTGGAGCTGGAGTCGCTCGCGCGCGGCGTGGCCGTGGCAGACGCAGTGGTGAAGCGCGCGCCGGTGCGGATTGCGCTGTCGGACGCCGTCTCCCCGGGGCGCTACCTGCTGCTGTTCCACGGGGGCGTGGGCGAGGTGGAGGAGTCGCTCCGCGCCGGGGTGGAGCGCGCCGAGGCGGCGCTGCTGGACCAGCTGTTCCTACCCCTGGCGGCAGACGGCCTGGTGGCGGCGCTGGAGGGGCGGTTGGAGACGCGCCCCGGCGAGGCGGTGGGCGTGGTGGAGCTTGCCACCGTGGCCTCCGCCCTCCGCGCAGCAGACGTGGCGCTCAAGCGCGCGGACGTGGGGCTCTCCCGCCTGCAGCTGGCGCGCGGCATTGGCGGCAAGGGCTGGTTCCACCTTCAGGGTGAGCTGCACATGGTGGAGGCGGCGCTGGAGGCGGTGGCGCTCGCGGTGAAGCCCCCGTTCCTACTGGCCACGGAGCTCCTGCACAGCCCCCACGCAGAGCTGCGCGGGCTGGTTCTCTAGCAGAAAATCCGCCTTGCGGCGCGCGCGCAGCCGAAGGTATAGGAGCCCGCGAGTCCGGCTAGGTAGCTCACCTGGTTAGAGCGGCGGTCTCATAATCCGCAGGTAGTCAGTTCAAGTCTGACCCTAGCCACACCGCCCCCGGCTTCCTCGCGAAGCCGGGGGTTTCGTTTTTTCGCCCGCGGCGGGCCGTTTGGGGCAAGTTCCAGCGGCAGAAGCGCAGCGAGAAGGGTGCAGCCGGCGGACGGCTGCAGGACTCGGGGTGGTCGGGCCGCCACCCCGCGGCGACACGCGCGCAGGGTTGTTACACGTCCCCTCTTTCTCTTCCCCTGATGTCGGGACTCCGCCCGAGGGGTGGGCGCCCCTGCTCCGGCTCGCCCGCCTGGCCACCCGTCCGCTGGACAGGTTCCTGAAGATCCAGGCAGCCAGCGGCATCCTGTTGCTGCTCGCCACCGCCGCGGCGCTCGCGTGGGCCAACTCGCCCCGGGCGCCGGGCTGCGCGGCCCTCTGGCACACGCCCGTGGGCGTCCGGTTCGGTGACTTCGCGTTCGAGCGGCCGCTCGAGTGGGTGGTCAACGACGGGCTCATGGTCATCTTCTTCTTCGTGGTGGGACTGTAGATCCGCCGGGAGCTCCACCCGGGGGATCTGTCCGAGCGGCGCCGCGCGGCGCTGCCCGCCCTGGCGGCGCTGGGGGGCATGATGGTCCCCGCCGCCGTGTACCTGCTCCTGGCACGGGACCCCGGGCTCACCTCCGGGTGGGGCACCCCCATGGCGACCGACATTGCGTTCGCGGCGGGGGTGCTGGCGCTGCTGGGGCGCCGGGTGCCCGCGGCGCTGCGCGTGCTCCTGCTGGCGCTCGCCGTCATTGACGACCTGGGGGCCATCCTGGTGATCGCGCTCTTCTACTCGCCCAGCCTGGCGCTCGGAGGGCTGGGGGTGGCGCTGATGCTGGAGAGCCGCGAGGACGAGGCCGCGGCCCGCACGGCAGACGAGGCAGAGAGTTCCACCGACACCTGACATGGAGCACGGGGCGGGGCTGCTGACGGGCGGTGTGTGCTGTACCTCGGGGCGGAGTGGCTCGTGGGCGGAGCCGCGGCCTTCGCGCTCGCCGTGCGAGTTCCCCAGGTGCTGGTGGGGCTGACGGTGGTGGCCTTCGGCACGTCGGCACCCGAGGTGGTCGTGGGGATAGAGGCGGCCCGGGAGGGGCTTGGGGACGTCGCCGTGGGCAACGTGGTGGGCTCCAACGTTGCGAACGTGGGGCTGAACCTCGGTGCGAGCGCGCTCATCCTCCCAGCGCAGGTGGAGCGCTCGCTCCGGCGCAGGGCACTGCCCGTGCTGGTGGGGAGCGCGGCGCTGCTCGCCGGGCTGATGCTGGACGGCCAGGCCACCCGGTTCGAGGGACTGACGCTCGTGGGACTGGCTTTCGCCTACACCGCGCTGATGCTGCAGAACGCCCGGACCGCCGCAGACGTTGCGGTGGCGGTGGCGGAGACCACGACGGCGCGCGAGGCGGCAGATGCTGCCGGCGCGCACACCGTGCGGAGCCCCGGGCGTTCGCTGCTCGCAGCCGCGGTGGGCGTGGCAGTACTCCTGCTGGGTGGGAGCCTGTTCCTCTCTGGCGCCGTGGGCGCTGCCCGGGCGCTGGGGATGAGCGAGCGGCTCGTGGGGTTGACCGTCGTGGTGCTCGGGACCTCCTGGCCCGAGATGATCTCGAGCATCATCGCCGCCCGGCGCGGCCACTCCGAGCGGTTCGCCCGCTCCCCGTCTCACCGGCCGGCCTGGCGTTCGACCTGGGCTGCTTCGCGGCGTTCACCCTGCTGGCCGCGGTCCTCATCCGGACCGAGCGCAGGGTGTCCCGGGTGCATGGCGCAGCGGCGCTCGGGGCCTACTTTGCGTACCTCGCGCTCGTCGCGTGGCGGGGGTGAGGCGCCCTGGCCGCGTGCGACTTTCTTGACGCGTCCACGTCTCGCCCGACAATCCCGTGACGGGGCTGTAGCCCGCTGTGGCATCACCACGGACAAGGAGAGCACGCCATGCAGCAGCAGATTGCGCCCGGAACGGCGCCGCAGGAGACGGGGAAGCCGGCCGAGGAGAAGGGCCAGGTGGTGAGTACGCACGTGCTCGTCCCGGACACTGACGTGGAGAAGCTGCGCGAACTGTCCCAGCGCACCCGCATTGCGCAGAGCGAGTACCTGCGCGAGGCGGTGGACGACCTGCTCGCCAAGTACGGCCGCAAGCCCTCCGACCGGTAGTCCCCCCATGCACCGCCCCCGCCGCGCCCACGCCGCCGTCACCCTCGCCGCACCGGAGCAGCCACCTGCGCTGCCGCCGGACGGCCTGGAGCGGCTGCGCGCGGCGGTGAAGGCGCGGACGGAGCCGAGGCGCCCCTCCCCCCGCACCTTCCGGGACCGGCTGGAGGCGTGGCTGGCAGAAGAGCTGTAGCAGGCGCGCGCCGCCGGGGCCGCTACGCGGGCTCTTCCGCCCCCATCTTCGACGCCACGTCGCTGAAGCGGGTGTGTGAAGCGGCCAGCAGCAGCAGCCCCAGCCCCACCTGCTGCACCGTCTGCGCGAGCCACATCACGTTGGCGTAGGCCAGCCCGCTGGAGTTCACCACGCCCTCCGGCAGGAACAGCGTCATGCCCAGCGCAATCCCCGCCTGGAACGTCCCCACCATGCCGGGCGCCGCGGGGATCATCAGGAAGACGATCAGCACCGACAGCACCACGAACCCCTGGAAGACGGTGAGCCCCGCCCCGGCAAAGGCGTGGGACAGCAGCGCCATCCCCAGCCCGTTCAGCCCCCAGTACCCGGCCGTGTAGAACAGGAAGAGCAGCAGCTTCGACGGCGGCGGCAACTGCTTCATGGCCCCCACGAACGTCCCCACGATGTGGGCCAGCTTCTCCGCCAGCCCAGGGGAGAGCCGCCCCGCCGTGGCCCGCACCAGCGCCACCGCCCGGGCCTGCTGCCACGTGGCGAAGAGCAGGAACAGCGCCCCGCCGCCGAAGACGGCGAACAGCAGGTTCGAGCCGATGAGCACCCGGTCGATGCCCGGTGACCGGCTGTCCACGAAGAACAGCAGCGCCCGCAGCAGCACCGCGATGACAAGCCCGTCCGTGATCCGCTCCACCACCACCGTGGCCATGGCAGCGCTGCGCCGCAGCGAACTGCGCTGGGCGATCAGGAACGGGCGCGCGAACTCCCCCAGCCGGAACGGGAGGATGAGCAGCATCATGAAGCCAATCCCCGAGGCCTGGTTCAGCGCCCGGAAGGGAACTCGCTCCATCCCCGCCAGCAGCGCCCCCCAGCGGAGGGTCCGGAACAGGTGGATGCCCAGGAGCAACGCCACGTACGGCACCAGGTACAGGTAGTTGGCCGTCTTGAGCGACTGCCACTGCCCCGCCCAGTCCGCGTTCCGGAACGCCCAGGCGCACAGCGCCACGGTGACGCCCACGCTGACCCCGAACTTCAGCCACCGCATACCTGCCGCCTCAGCCATCCAGCCCATCCCCTCGCAGCAGCGCGTGCGGGTTGTGCCCGAGCAGCCGCTGCGCGGCCGCGTCCCCCACGCACTTGCGCAGCGCGGCGTGGCTGCGGCCCACCCAGTCCCGTGCCCCCACCGGGCCGTGGAGATCCGTGGCGGCCACCGCGTACAGCCCGTCCTCCAGAAACTGCCGCGCCAGCTTCTCCGCCGTGCGCCCGTACCGCCCCGTCAGGGCCCCCACGTCCAGCTGCAGGAGCGCCCCCGCGTCCACGGCCGCGCGCGCCCGCCCCGGCCGCTCGAA
>VGRA01000102.1 GCA_016875515.1 Deltaproteobacteria bacterium
GGGCCGAAGTCATCCGGGAGCTCCGGGAGCAGCGCGCGGGGAACGGCGCTGCGGATGGGCGGCCCGGAGGGCACGTCCCCCAGCCCCTGCTCGGGAACCGGCCGCTGGCGCCGGGGGCGCTCCTTCGGCAGCGTGTCCATCTGGCCCGGGGGGGCATCCCAGCCCTGCGAGAGATCCGGCTCCGCCGCCTGCGGCACCTTCGGCGGGGCCTGGCGCGGGGGAAGGGGCGGAGGTGCGGCCGGGGAAGCGGCAGGCCGGGCCCGCCCCTCCTTGAAATGCAGCACCTGCGCGCACCGCAGCGCGTAGAGCAGCCGGTCCGCCTGCACCGGTGACAGCGCGCCCAGGGTGCGCAGCTCAGCCACGGTGCGCGTGCCGTCCGCCGCCGCCGCCAGCAGCGCCCGCTCCTCCGCGGCGAGGGAGAGATCCTGCAGGCCGAACAGCGGGTCCTCGTTGGCGTGGACGTAGAGGTCCGCCATGCCCCCCATCACCCGCTGCAGCTGCTTCTCCCCGTAGGCGTACTTCACCCCTTCCAGGATGGCCTGGGCGGTGCCCATCTCCAGCCCCACCGGGTCGGTCGGCAGCTCCGCCTTCGGGTTGAAGCGGTACTCGCCGGTGCGCCAGGCGAAGATCTCGAACAGCTTGCGCTGCAGCTGCAGGCGCAGCGCGTAGCCCAGGTTGTGGGGGCTGATGCAGCCCATCTCCACCAGCACCGTGCCCTGCTGCCGCCCGGTGGCCTTCATGCGCTCGAGCGACTCGAGGTACTCCGGCTCGGTGATCATCTTCTCGCGCAGCATCACGCGGCCGAGCACCTCCGGCAGCAGGTTGCTCTTCACCGCCTGCACGAAGCCGTCCTTGAAGGAGACGACCTTCTTCACCTTGTCCCGGTGCAGCAGCAGCGCCCCGGTGGCACGCCACCGGTACAGCTCCGCGAGGATCTCCGGGAAGGACCGGTTCTCGAAGCTGCCCGCCACCAACTGCATTGCCGCAGGGGGGACCGTCCGGGCAAGGGTCTCCACCGCCACGATCTCCTCGCGCGTGTGGGGATCATCCGAGTCGTCCTCCTGCCCGCCGGCCTCCTCGGGCTCGGGGGGCGGGGGCTCGGCCCCAGCGGGCGGGCCGGGGAAGCGCTCGCCCAGTGCCGCGTGCAGCGTGTCCCGCAGCGCGGAGAGGTTGAACGGCTTCTCCAGCAGCGCGAACGCGCCGTGCTTGCTCACCGCGTCCGCCTGGTGAAGGGGCGAGTTGTAGACGCCCGAGATCATGATGATGGGGGTGCGCTTGCCCTTGGGGAGGCTGCGCATCTTGCGCGCCACCTCGTAGCCGTTGAGCGAGGGCAGGACCAGGTCCAGCAGCACCACGTCGAACGGCTTCTTCTCGAACGTCTTGATGGCCCACTGGCCGTCCCGCTCCACGGTGACGGTGAATCCCATCTTGTTGAGCACGTCCGCCAGCAGGCGCTGGATGGCGCGGTCGTCCTCGATGATCAGCGCGTTGACCGGTTCCGTCTTCACTGGCGGGCACCCATTGCAGAAGGGAGGGCGCGGGAGCATACAGGCGCGGCGGCGGCCGGTGTAGCGTCCCGTCCGCCGTCCACCGCCGTCCCTGGAGGTCCCCATGCCTTGCCGACTCGCCCCCGCCACCCTTGCCGCCGTCCTCTTGCTCTCGCTCCCCGCCGCCGCGGAGGACGCGCCGGAGGCGGACACTGCCTCGGCGCTGGTGGGCAAGTACCTGAAGGCGGTGCAGGCGAAGAAGTGGGTACACGCCCAGAAGCTCGTCCACCCCGGCACCGTGAAGGCCATTGCCGAGCGCAAGAAGCGCAACGCCACGCACCCCATGGACCCCAAGGCCTTCGAGAAGACCGAGTACTACCTGAAGGCCTTCCGGGTGGGCGCGGTGAAGGCGTCTGCCGCCGGCACCTTCGTGGTGGAGGTCTCCGAGGACAACTTCCAGGTGGAGGAGAAGGGACTCGCGGAGGGGGACGCCGCCACCTACCTGGTGGGGAAGCAGGACGGGAAGTGGTACGTGGTGGACAAGAAGCGCAACGAGACCTTCACCGCCGACTCCATCAAGTACGGCTACAAGGGCTTCTTCGACAGGGTGGAGAAGGCCCCCGACGCCGCCTCCCCGGCCGGGCAGCCGTAGCCCGCCCGCCACCGGGGGGATGTCAGTCCGGCTCCGCGGCGGCCGCCACCGCCGCGGCAGACGCGCGCGCCTTCTCCACGTCCGACTCGTGCTTCAGCACCACGTTGAGCGTGGCCGCCAGCAGGTCCGCGGACAAGACCTCCGCGTTCAGCAGCGCCAGTGCGCGCGCCCAGTCCAGCGTCTCGGTGATGCTGGGGGACTTCTTCAGCTCCAGCGTCCGCAGCTTCTCCACGGCGCGCGTCACCGAGTCCGCCAGCCGCGCGGAGATGTCCGGCAGCCGGGCGCGGACGATCCGCAGCTCCCGCTCGCGCCCCGGGAAGTCGATGTGCAGGTGCAGGCACCGCCGCTTGAGCGCGTCCGACAGCTCGCGCGCCGCGTTGGACGTCAGCACCACGCGCGGGACGTGGCGGGCCCTCAGGGTCCCCAGCTCCGGGATGGTGGCCGCGTTCTCCGCCAGCACCTCCAGCAGGAACGCCTCGAACTCGGGGTCCGCCTTGTCCACCTCGTCCACCAGCAGCAGCGCCGGCTGCTCGGACAGCAGCGCCTGGAGCAGCGGCCGCGGGAGCAGGAACCGCTCGCTGAAGAAGACGGCGTCCTCGGCCCCCAGCCGCGCGGCAGCCTCGGACAGGGACTTCGCCCCGGCGAGCGCCTCGCCGATCTTGTCCTTCAGCAGTTGCGTGTAGAGCAGCTGCTTGGCGTACTCCCACTCGTACAGCGCCTTGGACTCGTCCAGCCCCTCGTAGCACTGCAGCCGCACCAGCTTGCGCCCCAGCGCGGACGCCAGCGCGCGCGCCAGCTCCGTCTTTCCCACGCCCGCCGGCCCCTCCACCAGGATGGGCTTCTCCAGCCGGTCCGCGAGGAAGGCGCTGGTGGCGATCTCCGGCGAGGCGAGGTACCCGGCGGCGTCGAGGCGGGCGCGGGCGTCATCCACGGACTGGAAGGGCGGGAGAGGCGTCACGGGGCGCACCCTAACCGGTCCCCCGCTGCCTTGCATGGCCGCGCGGTGTGCGCTGTAAGCGGCCACCGTGATGCCCCGAACCACCCTGACGCTCGCCTCCGCCGTCCTGCTGTTCACTGCCACCGCTTGCGGACCCAACCTCTGCGAGAAGGCAGACGCCGCTGCCGCCGGGAAGGCCGGCACCTGCAGCTCGGCGTTGCCCTCGCTGGGCAGCGGGTGCGCCGCCGCCCTCTCCGCGTGCTCGGAGGCGGACCGCAAGCAACTGGAGGCGTGGGTGGCCTGCGTGGGGGCGTTGCCCACCTGCGCGCCCCTCGGCGAGTCTGACTGGGTCGCGGCGCGGGACGCCTGCTACGCGCCGCTCGCCTCGTTGGGCGCCACCTGCAAGGACGGACTCTTCGGCAGCGCGCTGCCCGGGACCCCGGACGGCGGCCCCGCGCCTGTGACGCGCTCGCCGGACACGGACGGCCGCGGGGCGCTGGACCTGGTGGTTGCAGCGGACGAAAGCAACATGGCGCTCGCGTGGACCGCCGCGCAGCCGGGGCAGGTGGCCGGGTGGGAGGTCCACTCGGTAGACGGCTCCGGCGCCTCGGTGCCCATGGAGGCGGTCAGCGCGCCGGACGCGCGCACCTTCTCCGTCACGGGGCTTTCTGCCGGTACGCTGCGCAGCTACTGGGTGGTGGGCGTGGACGCGCAGGGGAACGTGGCGTTCGGCCGGCCCCCGCAGGCGGCGGGCGCAACGGACGCCGGGTCGGGCTGCAAGGGCCCGGCCGAGTGCCCAGAGACCCAGGTGTGTGATCTCGGGACCTGCCGCGTCCTGTCCTGCCGAGGCGGGACGGGCAGTTGCCCGGGCGGCTACGGCTGCAGCGCGACCACCGCCACGTGCGTGCGGCAGCCGGGCGCAGGCGCAGGGGTTCCCACCTCGTCAGACGCCGGGACGCCGGCACAGGGTGAGCAGGCGCGCCCGTTCATCAGCGAGCGGCGCAGCGCCACCACCGGGGATGCGGGCTACGCCGAGCGCGTGGTGAGCGATTTCGCCGCGGACCAGGACCCGGCGCTGGCGGCGCTGGACTCGGCCCGCCAGGCGATGGTGCTGCAGCAGGGCGGCCAGCTGTTCAGCCACGCCACCGCGGACCGGGGCGCCCGCTGGACGGTGTCCCTGCTGGACGCCATTGGCCAGCGCGCGCACCTGGCGTGGAACCGGGAGTCCGGTGCGCTCTTCGCCTGCTACCAGGTGGGCACCTTCGTCCGCGTCCGGGTGAGCAGCACCGGCGGGATGGGGTGGGACCCCGGCGCCGTGGACGTCTCGTACCCCGCGCCCGGGGACGGCAGCCCGGCGCCGGTGGTGAAGGACTGTGACATCGCCCCGTGGACGGAGGGGCGGGCGCTGCTCGTCACCGCCGAGCCGGACGGCCTGTACGTGCGCACGGTGGGCAGGGATCTCTCGCTGTCGGACAAGCAGCCGGCGTATGCCAACGAGAGCCCGGCGGGTGGCGTGTCCACGGTGTTCGCCGCGGAGCGGCCATCCATTGACACCGATCCGGCGAAGTCCATCGTCCACGTCGTCTTCACCGGCTCGCGCAACCTGCTCGCGGGCGGGACGGACAAGGACGTGTACGGCGTGTACCGGGACCCGGCGAAGACCGGCGCGCAGTTCTCCTCCCGCAAGCGGCTCACGCTGGGCTCTCTGGGGAGCCAGGGGCAGAACCTGGTACAGGACCACGCGCAGGTGGCCGTGCAGCCGGGCACGGGCAGGGCGGTGGCGGTGTTCCAGTCCGAGGAGCCGGGGGCCAGCGGCACCGCCCCGTTCCAGTCCGTCTACGTGGCCATGTTCGGGCTGAACGCCCAGTTGCCGGACTGGGCCTCCGGCAGTGATCTCAGCGTCTTCGTGAAGGACAACGTGGGCAACTTCCTCGTGCTGCCGGACCGGCCCGCGGTGGGCAGCGCGTGGGACGCCGTCTCGCCGGCCGTGGCCGTCCTGCCCTCCGGGCAGATCACCGTGGCGTTCTCCGCGGGGGCACAGGGCCAGCCCTCGCTGCCGTACGCGGTGGGCTTCAGCTTTGAAGCCGTCTCGCAGGTGGGCACCGCGGCGGGCAAGGGCTGGTTCGTCCCGCCCGCGGTGAAGGTCGCCGGGGCGGCGGTGGTGGACTTCGGCAACTCGCCGCGGCTGGCGGGCCCGGTGCTGGCGGCGGACGGGCAGCTGTCCACGTACCTGGGCTACATCGAGGGCGTGGGGAGCGGGGCCTCCCTGCCGAACCGGCTGCTCCTGTACGCGCGCCCCTGACGCGCCATGCGCTCGCGCACGCCCCCGGATCTCACCGGCCGCTGCCCGCGCTGCCTCATGCGCGAGGTGCTGTGCGTCTGCGCGGACATCCCGCGCGTGGAGACGCGCACCCGGTTCGTGATCCTCCGGCACGTGCTGGAGACGCTGAAGAGCACCAACACGGCGCGGCTGGCGCACTTGGCGCTGCCCAACTCGGAGATCGTCCCGCACGGGGCGCAGGACCGGCCGCTGGACCCGGCCGCGGTGGCCCCGCCGGGGACGTGGCTGCTGTACCCGGGAGGCAACGGTGCGCTGCCTGCGGAGCCGCCCGACCGCGTGCTGGTGCTGGACGGCTCGTGGTCCCAGGCCCGCCGCATGCTGCAGCGGCTCCACTTCCTGCACGACCTGCCGCGCCTGTCGCTGGTGCCGCGGCAGGTGGATCGGGCGAGGATGCGCAAGCAGCACCTGGACGAGGGCATGTCCACGCTGGAGGCGGTGGCCGCGGCGGTGGCCCTGTTGGAAGGCGAGGAGAAAAGCCGGCGGTTGGATGAACTGTACTCGGACGTGACCGCGCGCGTGCTGCGCAGCCGTGGCACCTTCCCCGGCGAGGGGATGTTCAAGGCGCGCTGAGCGTCAGCCGCCCGGGTTCACGCCCACCACGATGGACTTGAGATCCAGCCCGCCGGCGTAGCCGTAGCTCACGTAGGAATCGAACCCGTAGACGGTGACGCCCGCCCCCGAGGCGGGCTGGCCCGGCTTCGCCACCACTTCAATGGTGTGCGTGCCCTCGGAGACCGGGGCGTTGAGCACCTTGAAGGGCGTGGTGCCCACGGCGGTGAAGCCGGTGACCGGCGCGCCGTCCACCCGCACCTCCTGCACCTTGGTGTCGTCAATGGCCAGCCCCAGGTAGTTGTCCCGGATGCCCGGCGCGGCGAGCAAGGTGTAGCCGGAGCGCCACTGCTCGGACGGGGGCAGGAGGATCATGGAGGGATCTCCCTGGTCCGGCGAACCGGCCGTTGCGCCCTGTCCGGCGAAGAACTGCGCCACCGCCACGGGTTGGTCCGTCTCCACCGTGAAGCTGGCCTTGCTGGAGAACTCCACGAAGGCGCTCCCCATGAGCCGGCAGGGAGCGGCCGCGTTGCCGAGCGCCGTGCCCGCGATGCAGCCATTGCCGGTGCCGGAGGTCAGCACCGTGTACTGGGACGCCGCGCCGCTCAGCAGGACGGTGGTACCCGAGGGGCACTGGGACGCCGGGCAGGAGGCGACGATCTTGTAGTAGTCCGGCGCGGCGTTGGCCGGCGAGGCGAAGGCGGTGTTGCTCACGCGGAGAGGGTGGGACCGGGTGGCCACGAAGGACTTTCCCCAGCTGGAGAAGGGAAAGACCTGCTCCTCCAGGTGGTCGCAGGCGTAGCTGCTGTATGGAACGAAGCTGCAGCCGGACCCACCGAACACGGCCACCGGCGCGGAGGCGGTCACGAGCGACCCGGAGAGATCGTTGTTCACCCGGCACAGCTCCTCGTCCCCCCAGAAGCTCCCCGGGTCCGCGGTGCACTGGATGTTGCTGTCGTTGTCGGTGGCCACCTGCAGCACGTCGTACCGGTTCAGCGTGTAGACCTGCTGCCCGCCCTTGACCGGGACGCTGACGCCGCCGCCGGAAACCAGCTTGGCCCGCGTGGACAGCGTCACCTGGGTGTTGTCTGCCGAGGCCACCACCGTGAGGTGCGTGTTGTAGATGTTGGACTCTTTCCAGCCGCCGAACAGCTTGGGCGAGCGCGACTTCACGTGGCTGGGGGCCACCGCCACGTATGACGTCCCCAGGATGTGCAACGGCAGCAGCAGCGAGGCGTCGTTGCTGTAGGTGTAGTAGCGGCAGCGTTTGCTGCCGTTGACCGTGCGGCACACGCCGGTGGTGGCGTTCTCGGTGCACCCGGTGTCGGTGGCCCCCTCGGGGGCCGTGCAGGAGAGCGTGCCCGCCTTCACGCTGTCCAACGGGTTGAACTGGTAGAGCGCCACCGGCCGCGAGGAGGTCACCCGGTAGCCGAACCGCTCCTTGCCCGTGCTGCTGGCAGACGAGGCGCTGGAGGCGCCCACGGACTGCCACGGCACGTAGGCCACGGCCAGCCCGCGCGTCTGGGGATCCGTCCGCGGGGGCACCGTGACGGTGGCGGCCACCTGCTCCGCGCCGTTCATCCAGCGGGTGACGTTGAGGGTGGCGGCCTGGGCCGAGCGGTTCGCCGCGACGAAGGCGAAGAGCGAGGGCGCAGTGCCCTGCCGGGCGCTGCCGGTCAACCCGGTGAAGAAGCTCCCAATGGCGTTGTCCTGCACCGCGCTCCAGTACTCGCAACCGAAGTAGCTCTTCTGCGCCGCAGCGTCCGCGCACTCGTCTACGCACGTCCCGCCCAGGCACTCCGCCAGCGGCCCCATGTTGGGCTGGCTGCTGCACGCGGAGTCCTGCCACTTCCCCTGCGGGGAGCAGAGCTGCTGCACCGTGGCGCTCTTGCACTGGGTGGTCCCCGGGAAGCACTCCGCGGGCTGGCATGCCGCGGTGCCGTTCACCACGTTGCACTG
>VGRA01000103.1 GCA_016875515.1 Deltaproteobacteria bacterium
GGCCCGCGAGCTGCTCCAGCGCGGCGGTTTCCGGGTGGTGACGGCGTGGCAGCCGGCCACTGGCCTCGCCCGCGGGGACTACTACGACTGGGGCCCCCGCATGTCGGCGCTGATGGCAAAGCACAAGCCGCAGTACGTGGTGGTGACGCTCGGCACCAACGACGGACAGGACCTGCGCGGTCCGGGGCGCAAGCCCATCTTCTACAACACCGCGGGCTGGGGGCCGGGGTACGAGCTGCTGGTGCGCGCGGCGGCGGCGCGGCTGACGCGCGGCGGCGCCCAGCTGCTCTGGCTGGACCTGCCGCCCATGCGCCCGCCGGTGTTCGCCAAGGCGGCGCGCGAGGTGAACGTGCGCGTGGCCGCGGCGCTGGCGGCCGTGCCCCACGCGAGGCGCGTCCCGGTGCCGCCCGAGCTTACCTTGGAGAACGGCGCCTACACGGACCGCTCGCGCACGGAGCCGGCCTTCGCCTCGCGAGCCTCCGACGGCGTGCACTGGACCCAGAAGGCCGGCCGGCACTTCGCCCAGGCGTTGGCAGAGCTCATCAGCCCGAGCAGCCCCGCTTCCGCCCAGGGCCCGGCGGTGGCGGCGCCCGTGCAGTAGGCTTCAGCGCGTGTTGAATCTTCCCTGGTCCCAGGTCTTCTCCCGCACCCCGCTCTCCTTCCAGGTCCAGCACCTGTGCAACCTGGTGGTGTTCATGCTGGTGGGCAAGCTGAACGCCCACATGGGGGTGACGTGGCTGGAGATGGGCGCCACGGCCGCGTCCGCGGTGGCCACCGAGTGGGTGGGGCGCCGGGTGGTGGGCTCCTCCTCCGCGCACTTCCCGGTGCCGTCCCTCATCGCGGCCTTCGCGGTGTGCATGATCCTCCGCAGCCCCTCGCCGTGGGTGCTGCCGCTGGCGGTGGCGGTGGGAATTTCGTCCAAGTACCTTGTGCGCTCGGGCGGCGCCCACTTTCAGAACCCCTCCAACTTCGCGGTCCTCTTCGCGCTGCTGCTGCTGCCGGACCGGGCGTTCCTGCAGTCCAGCGAGTGGGACCTCAACCCGGTGGGCTACAGCGTGGTGGCGGTTGCCGGCGTGCTGCTGGTGTGGCGCGCGGGGCTGGTGCTGGAGACGGGCGTGGGGCTGGGAGCGCTGCTCGCCTCGCGCTACGCGGTGGACACGCGCAACCCGTCTGCGCTGGTGTTCGGCCTCTTCCACGTCACGCTGCTGCTCTACGTCTTCTTCCTGCAGAACGACCCCCGCGTGTTGCCGCCCACGCGCAAGGGGCGCATCGCCTTCCTGCTGCTGGCGGCGGTGCTGAACGTGGGGTTGGGCGTGGTGTTCGGGAGGAAGGACTCCAACCTCCCGCTGTCACTGGCGCTGGCGAGCCTCACCATCCCGTTCTGGCGCTGGGCGGCGCGTGAGATGCGGCCCGCTTGGACGCCCCGGGCAGAGGTGGCGCTGTACGCCCTGCCCCCGGTGCTGCTGCTGTCGCTCGCCGCCTCCCCGCTGAACCGCCGCGCCAACCTTCTCGCCTCCATTGAAGGGGCGAAGGGGCGCGCCCCGTTGCCCACCGCGCAGGCGGCCCCGGCGGTCGTAGTACCTGCCTCGGGCGAGGCCCCGCCGGGCATCCCCGTGCCGAGGGACGGGGGGGCGTGGGCGAAGACGTGGGAGAGCGGCGCGGTGCTGCGCCAGCCACTCCCGCCCGCTGCCCCACGCGGCGAGGCGCGGTTCGTCCGCAAGGACGTTCTGCCCGCCCTACCACCCGGGAGCCCCGAGCAGTTCAACACCTGGATGTTCGCGGGCGTCTCCGCGGGGGACATGGACCACGATGGCCACCTCGACCTGCTGGTGTGCGGCGAGGGACGGTCGCTGGGGGCATGGCTGTGGCGGGGCGGCCGCTTCGTGGACTTCACCGCGCAGCTTTTCCCGGACCGGCCATTCGACGTGGAGCAGGCGGTGCTCGGCGACGTGGACGGGGACGGGTGGCTGGACGCGGTGATGGCGGTGGCGCAGTACGGCAGCAACGCGCGCCCCGGCGGCATCTGGCGGTTCGTCCCCGAGCGCGGCCACTTCGAGCGGCAGGCGCACCCCGCCATCGGCGCGGGGAAGAAGAGCTCCGGCGGCATCGCGCTGCACGACGTGAACGGGGACGGCGTGCTGGATGCCTACGTCTCCTTCGGGCTGGACTGGCTGTACCGGCAGTCCGATTTCCACGAGGCCCCCTCCCCGCACGAACTCTGGGTGAGCGAGGGGCCGGGGAAGTGGCGCGAGTCGTGGAAGGAGCTCCTCCCCGAGCGCGTCACCCGCACCTCCTACGCCGGCATGACGCCCTACTTCGGGGACGTGGACGGGGACGGGGCGCTGGACCTGCTCGTGGGCAATGACTTCCTGGACCCGAGCCTCTTCCTCAAGCTGGGGCAGGACGGAAAGTTCTCGCTGGTGCCGCCCGGCTACGTGGAAGCCAACACCACGCACTCCATGACGTACGTCCCGGCGGACTTCGACGGGGACGGCCGGGAGGAGCTGTTCGAGGTGGGGGTGGCGCCGCCGTATCGAGTCACCGCGCGGGCGGACGTCTCCGTGGACAGCCGGGCCGCCACGCCGCGCGTGCGGGACCAGGAGCTGAAGGCGCTCATCCTGGGCTCCTCGCGCGGGCGGTACGATTGCGGCGCGTACACCGACAGCCTGGTGCGTTGGCTGTGCGAGGTGCACCTGCGCGCGGACACGGCGGTGCTGCGGACGGACGTGTCGCTGTGCGCGGGCGGGCCTCCGGGGATGGCCACCGCGCTGTGCGAGCGCAGCGTGCGGCGCCTTCAGCTGCACGGCTACGCGGCGCCCCAGTCCGTCCGGTACGACGTGGAGGTGTTCCCCAAGCAGGTGCTGGAGAACGTGCTCTTGCGCTTCGACGGGCCGTCCACCGGCTACCGGATGGTGCGGCAGGAGGTTCCGGTGGAGTTCACCGGGTGGAGCTGGGCGGCGTACCCGGAGGACCTGGACGGGGACGGGAAGCTGGACCTGGCCGTCACCAACGGCTTCATGAAGACCTCCATGCACCCCAACCGGGTGCTGCGGAACGTCTCCACGCCGGGGAAGCCGAAGCTGCACGACGTGACGGCGGAGGCGGGGCTGTCGTTCGAGGACCAGAGCCGGGGACTGGTGGCAGCGGACTTCGACGAGGACGGGGACGCGGACCTGGTCATCGGCAACGTCGCGGGGGAGTTCTCCTATTGGGAGAACCAGTCCGGCGGGGACCGCCTGGAGGTGGAGCTCCGCGGGAGGGGCGGCAACCGCTACGGCCTGGGCGCGGTGCTGGAGCTGCGCACCGGGACCGGGCTGCAGCTGCGCCGGATGGCACTGGGCGGGGTGTGGAACGCGGGACAGCCGCCTCGGGTGCGCTTCTCGGTACCTCAGGGTGAGTCGCCCAGGTCGCTGCGCGTGAAGTGGCCGGGCGGGAAGGTGCAGGAGGTTGAGGCGTTGCGGGCCAATGAGCGGCTGGTGCTCTTCGAATGAGCACGGTGGCGCTCGCAGGCGAGGCGCCGCACGTCATCCGCTTCGGGCGGGTATTGGGAGAGGACGAGCCGGTGCCCGCGGAAGCCTACGTCGTGGGCGAGCAGCCGTGGTGGGAGCTGACTCGGTGGGACGAGACGCTGGCGCGCACGCCGAGCCTCCGCGCCCAGCTGCGGCGGGCGGCGCGGCACGGGGTTGCGGTGCGGGAGGTCTCCGCCTCCGAGCTGTCGCAGGGGACGGTGCTTCGGGGACAACTCGAGGCGCTGGTCGACGGGTGGCTTCGGTCGCGGCGGATGGCACCGCTGCAGTTCGCGGCGGAGGTGGCCCCGTTCGCGCACCTTGAGCGGCGCCGGGTCTTCGTTGCTGAGATGGACGGCGTCCCCTGCGCTGCGTTGTTCGGCCTGCCCGACGGTTCATCGCACGTGTGTCTGCTCGATCACCTCGTGCGAAATAGGCGTGTGCCCAACGGAACTCCCGAGCTGCTCGTTGACGCCGCCTTCCGTGCCGCGCGCGCGGCGGGGGCGCGCCGGGCCACGCTCGGCCTCTGCGCGCTGTCCGGCCGGGTGCCCGGAATGCTGCGCTGGGCAGGGCGGGTGTTCCGCCCGCTCTACGACTTCGAGGGGCTCTACGCCTTCCGCAGCAGGCTCCACCCGCACGGGTGGCAGCGAGTGCTCGTCGAGCATCCCGGCCAGCATGCACTGGCGGGAACGGTGCGAGCATTGCGGGCGTTCGCCGGAGGAAGCCTTACCTCCTTCGCGCGGGAGACGGCAGGGCACCTTCTGCGGTTGTGCTGGCACGGCCCATGACGCAACCGGGGAGCGGACTTCGAAGGACGCTGGGCGGGCTCCACGTTTGGGGGTTGGCCGTGGGGCTGGTCATCAGCGGGGAGTACTTCGGCTGGAGCTATGGCTGGGGCGTCGCCGGGCCGCTGGGATTCCTCGTGGCCACGCTGCTGGTGGCGGTGCTGTACGTGGGGCTGTCCCTCTGTCTCGCGGAGCTGGCCACGGCCATCCCGGACGCGGGCGGTCCCTTTGCGTACGGGCTGAGGGCGCTGGGTCCCTGGGGTGGATACCTCGCGGCGGTGGCCGCGCTGGTGGAGTTCCTGCTCGCCCCGCCGGCCATTGCCTACGGGCTCGGGAGCTACCTGCACGTGCTGGCGCCGTCCGTCCATGCAGGGGGCGCCGCAGCGGGGGCGCTGGTGCTGTTCGGGGTGGTGAACCTGGCGGAGAGCAAACAGTCCGCGCGGTTCGAGACGGCGGTGACGGTGGTGGCGCTGGTGGAGTTGCTGGTGTTCATCGCCGTGGTGGCACCTGCGTTCCGCTGGGAGCGCTTCACGGCGGACGGTTGGATGGGCGGGACCCCCGGCGTCTTCGCCGCGCTGCCCTTCGCCATCTGGTTCTTCCTGGGGATAGAGGGGGCGGCCTGCGCGGTGGAGGAGACGCGCGAGCCGGAGAAGAACCTGCCGCGGGGGTTGCTGCTCGGAATCCTGACGCTGGTGCTCCTGGCGTTGGGGGTGATGGCGGGTGCCGGCGGGGCGGGGGACTGGAAGCGCCTCAACGCCATCGACTTCCCCATTCCCGAGGCGGTCTCCATGGCGCTCGGCGCAGGCAACCCGTGGGTGAAGGGATTGGCAGGGCTGGGGCTGTTCGGCCTGGTGGCCAGCCTCAACGGCATCCTGTTCGGGGCAGCGAGGCAGCTGTACGCGGTGGCGCGGGCGGGGCTGCTGCCCCGGGGGCTCGCGGCGGTCAACGGGCGTGGCGTGCCTGCACGGGCGGTGGTGCTGGCGGTGGGGGCGGGGCTGTGTGGCGTGGCCTCGGGGAAGACGGCGGATCTCATCACGCTGTCTGCGCTCGGGGCGCTCGCGGTGTACGCGCTCACGGCGGCCAGCCTGCTCCGGCTCCGCCACGCGGAACCGGGGATGGTGCGCCCCTTTCGTGCGCCGCTGTACCCGGCCGTCCCGGTGGCGACGCTGGGGCTCTCGCTGGCGTGCGGGGCGGCTATTGCCGCGTCCAACCCAGGCGTCTTCAGACTTTTCGCGGCCCTCGTGCTGGCCGCGGCGGCCTACCGGTGGTGGGTGCTTCGGATGCCGGGACGGCGGCCTTGACCCGGAGGAGCGTGCAGCGCGCGACGAAACGGAGGGCCCGGCATCCAAACCGGCGCCGTGAGAATGCTCCGCTCCCTTCCCCTGCTCTTCCTCTCCGGGTGCGCGGCCGTTGCCGCGCCCGAAACGCCGAAGTCCCCCACATCCACCCCCGCCTGCGCCGCGGGCGAGGCCGCCTGCCTCGGCTCGGCGGGCTCTCCCGCCCAGCCCGGGAGCCGCAACGTCCTGGGCGGCCCGCTCCTGGCGTGTCCCTCCCGCCACCGGACCGGCTTCTACAGGGACGGGTACTGCAACACCGGCGCGGACGACCACGGGGTGCACGTGGTGTGCGCCCGGGTGACGGACGCGTTCCTCGCCTTCTCCAGGGGCCGCGGGAACGATCTCGTCACCCCGCGCGGGAGCTTCCCCGGGCTGAAGGACGGAGACGGCTGGTGCCTGTGCGCCAGCCGCTGGCAGGAGGCCCACGAGGCCGGCGTGGCCCCTTCCGTAATGCTCGAGGCGACGCACGAGGCGGCGCTGCGGACCTCGAACCTGGACGCCCTCCAGCGGGCACGCCCGGGCCCGTAGCTTCCGCAACCACTTCGCCCCTCCCGGTGGCAGGGGTGCAGGGCACTGTGCAGAGTTCCCTGTCACTTGAAGTGGCCGAAATGTCTGCACAGTGGGGTCGCACACCTTCCCCGGCGGGGGCTGCGGCGCACCTCAGGGTGCCCTAGGCTCCGCCCTCGCCATGCGCCTCCGGGCCAACCCCTCTTCCCTCGCGCTGCTGTGCGCCCTTCTCGCCGCGTGCGGTGGGCAGCCGGTGCCAGCGGCTGCAGGCGCGGGTGCGCCCCCGCAGCAGCGGCCCGACGCCGGCGTGCCTGCCATGGCGCGCGCCATCGTGCAGGTGCAGTACCCGGCCGGGACGCACACGCTCACGCTCCGCGGCAGCGCTCCTCCTCTCAGTTGGAATGCCAGCCTCACCGGTACGCGCGGCGCGGACGACGTGTGGACGTTCGACCTGGGCGAGCTCCCCTTCCCCCTCGAGCTCAAGCCGCTCCTCGACGACACCGCGTGGGCACCCGGCCCCAACGCCGTGGTCCGCCCCGGCGAGACGCTGCGGCTGACGCCCCACTTCCAGCCGGGCCCCGGTCAGGTGGTGCTGCAGTGGCCCGCGTTCCACTCGCAGGTGCTCGGCAACGAACGGCCCGTCTGGGCCTACCTCCCGCCCGGCTACGCGGAGAACCCGCACGCCCGCTACCCGGTCCTGTACCTGCAAGACGGGCAGAACCTGTTCGACGCCGCCCAGGCCTTCGGCGGCACCGAGTGGCGCGTGGACGAGGCGCTCAACGCGGGCGCCGAGGCCCTGCCCCCGGAAGAGGCCCTGCGGGAGCTCCTCGTCGTGGGGGTGGGCAACACCGCTGCACGCCTGGACGAGTACACCGTGGACCGGGACGACTCGGTGGGCGCCGGCGGCCGGGGGGCGCTGTACCTGCAGTTCCTCGTCTCCGAGCTCAAGCCGCAGGTGGACGCCAGCTTCCGCACCCGGCCCGGGAGGGAGGACACCGCCGTGGGGGGCTCGTCGCTCGGCGGGCTCATCTCCCTCCACGCCGGGCTGCGCCACCCCTCCACCTTCGGGCGCGTGCTGGCCATGTCCCCCTCCACCTGGTGGAACGACCGCTCCGTGCTCGCGGGCGTGGCCGCCCTCGCGGGCCAGCCGCTGCGCCCGGTGCGGCTGTACCTGGACAGCGGAGACAGCGGGCCGTCCAACGACGACGCCGCCAACACCGCCGCGCTCGCGGAGGCGTTCCGCGCCGTGGGCTGCGAGGACGGCGTGGACTTCCGCTACGTGCTCGCGGCAGGGGCCACCCACACCGAGTCCGCGTGGTCCGCGCGCCTTCCCGCGGCGCTGCGGTTTTTGTTCCCGCTGCCATGAGCCTTTCCCACACGCCGTGACCCACCCTCGCCACGACCTTGCCCGCATCCTTGCCCTCGCCCGGGAGATGGCGCAGCCTGGCATCTCTGCCCAGGCGCTCGCGGCGTCCTGCGGTCCCGTCGTGGATCCGCTGGGCCGGGGCGAGCAGTTGGACGTCTCGCCCCCCGGCATCAACGGCGTGCATTCCGTGACCGTACTTCCAGAGCAGGGGATGGGCGGCCTCGGCTCGCCCCGTGTCGTGATGTTGGCCTTTGCCGTGGGCAACCGGCCGCGCCTGGGCGAGGTCCGGGCCCTGTTCGGACAGGGACAGGAGGTGGCGCCGCTGGACTGGGAGCCCTTGCGGGTGGTGTTCGACGGCCCCACCAGCGAGCACGCCGCGGTGGAGATCATCCCGAGCACGGACGATGCCCCTGGCGGCGA
>VGRA01000104.1 GCA_016875515.1 Deltaproteobacteria bacterium
CCTTCACGAGCTTCTGCAGCTCCCCGCTCTGGGCCAGGTCCCGGACGATGTCCGAGCCCCCCACCAGCTGCCCGCCAATGAAGGCCTGCGGCAACGTGGGCCAGCCGGAGTACTCCTTGATGGCCTCGCGCACGTCCGGCTCTGCGAGGACGTCCACGGTGTGGACGTCCGCGCCGGCCGCCTGCAGCGCCGCCAGGGCGTAGGCGGAGAAGCCGCAGCGGGGGAAGAGCTTGTTGCCCTTCATGTAGAGCACCACGCGGTGCTGGGAGGTCTCCGCGTCGAAGCGGGCCTTCAGTTCAGGGGTCAGGGCTGCCATGGCGGGGTCTCCGGGATGCTGGGGGTGGTACGCAGCTGCAGCGCGTGGAGTTCGCCCGTCTGCAGCCACGGGCGGAGCGGCGCGTAGACGGCTTGGTGCTGCTGCACCATGCCCTTGCCCGCGAAGGACGGGGAGGCCACGAACGCCTCGAAGTGGTCCCCGCCCCCGGTGGTGTCCCGGACCCGCACGTAGGCGTCCGGCAGCGCCTCGAGGATGCGCGCCTGGATGAACTCCGGTGTCAGCACTTGGCCATGCCTCCCGGGACGAGCCAGCCCGGCTCCAGCCCCATGCCGCGCAAGGTGGTCTCCCACAGCGTGTCCGGCTCGCCGTGGAACGCCGAGGCGGCCGTCACCTCGCCGGTGAGCCAGGCCCCCGACGCAATCTCCTCCTCCAGCTGCCCCGGTCCCCAGCCGGCGTAGCCCAGGCAGAACCGCAGCTGCCCCTCCGGCCGGCGCAGCAGCGGCCCCAGCGCGTCCAGCGTCAGGGACAGGAACAGCCCGGGCCCCACCCGGTGCCGCTCGGGCTGCGAGGGGTCGTCGTGGAGGACGAAGCCGCGCTGCGGCTCCACCGGGCCGCCCACGTGCACGCGGTCCTTCTCCCGGCCGAGCGCCAGCTCCAGCTCCTGCCCGCTCGCCACCTCGCCCAGCGTCAGCTTCGCGGCCCGGTTGAGCACCAGCCCCATGGAGCCGGTGGAGGTGTGCTCCACCATCAGCACCACGGCCCGCTGGAAGTTGGGGTCCGTGAGCTGCGACGTGGCGATGAGGAGTCCGGGGACCAGCCGTGTTTGTTGCCGCACGGCCAGGGAGCATGGGCCGTCCCCCCGCTCTCCGCAACAGCCTTGAGATGGGGCATGGTGCCGCCCCGCATGCGCTCGCTCGTCAACACGGCCCACGGTGACTTCGGCGTCCTCGCTGTCCGGGAGGGGCCGCTGCCGGAGCCCGGCCCCGGGCAGCTGCGCGTGGCGGTGCGCCGCGCGGGGCTCAACTTCGCGGACATCGCCGCGCGGCTGGGGCTGTACCCGGACGCCCCGCGCCCTCCCATGGTGATGGGCTACGAGGTCTCCGGCGTGGTGGACGCGCTCGGGGAAGGCGTCCACGGCCCGCCGGTGGGCAGCCGCGTGCTCGCGCTCACCCGCTTCGGCGGCCAGGCCACCCACGTCTGCGTCCCCGCGGACCAGGCGCTGCTGCTGCCCGCCAAGATGGACTTCGACCAGGCGGCCGCGCTGCCGGTCAACTACCTCACCGCGTTCCACCTCCTCTTCTTCGTGGGCCACCTGCGCCCGCACGACCGGGTGCTCCTGCACTCGGCGGCCGGGGGCGTGGGGCTGGCCGTCCTGCAGCTGTGCCAGCTGGGGGAAGGCGTGGAGGTGTTCGCCACAGCCTCCGCCGCCAAGCACGCCCTGCTGCGCGAGGCGGGCGCCGCGCACGTGGTGGACCCGAAGGAGGGCGACTACGCCGCCGCCATCCACCGGCTCGCCGGCGGCCGGGGCGTCCACATGGCGCTCAACCCGCTGGGGGGCCGGAGCTGGCGAAAGGACTACGGGCTGCTCGCCCCCGCGGGCCACCTGCTCTGCTACGGCTACTCGGGGCTCGTCACCGGGGAGCGGCGCAGCCTGCCGCACGTGCTGGGCGGGCTGGCCACGCTGCCGCGCTGGTCCCCGCTGGAGTTGATGGGGGACAACAAGACCGTCTCCGGTGTCAACCTGGGCAAGCTGTGGGACTCACGCGAGCTGTTCTCCCGGGCGCTGGGGCAGCTGGTCCGGCTGTTCCAGGAGGGCAAGGTCTCCCCGCGCGTGGACCGCGTCTTCCCGCTGTCCCAGGCGGCGGAAGCCCACCGCCACCTGCAGTCCCGCCAGAGCGTGGGGAAGGTGCTGCTGGACGTCACCGGGTAGCTACCGCGCGAGCGCGCGGGCCAGTGCGTCCGGCCGCACCGGCTTGCCCAGGAACAGGTCCGCCCCCATCCCGCGGCACAGCCGCTCCAGGGCCGGGTCCGAGAGCGCGCTGATGCCCACCAGGAGCGCCGCGGGGAAGGTGCTGCGCAGCCGGGCGAGCAGCTGCTCCCCCGAGCGCCCGGGCAGGAAGATGTCCACCAGCGCCGCGTCCAGGAGCCAATGCCGGGCCAGCCGCTCCCCCTCCTCCGCGCTGGAGGCGAGCACCGGGGTGTAGCCCCACGCGAAGGCCATCTGCGCAAGCCCATCCCGGGCGTCCGCGTCGCCGTCCACCACCAGCACGGCGCGGGCCTGCAGCCGCAGCTGGGGGACGTCCCGTCCGGGCAGCACGCTGCCCGCGGGGGAGAAGGTCTCGGCAGTGGGTTCCATCTGCCGGGCACAACCGGGGACGTCCCCCCGTCATGCCCGGCAGCCGCAGGCGGGTTGACCGGCCGCCCTCAGTGCGAGCCGGCGGCCGTGGGCGTCTCCGGTGGGACGGCGAGCGTGGGCCGCAGCACGCCGAACTCCTCCGGCTTGTCCAGCGCGAGTGCCACCCGCAGCACCTCGTCCACGTACTCGGCGAGCACGATGCGGAGCGCCTTGCGGACGCGCAGCGGGATGTCCCGCAAGTCCTTCCGGTTCTCTCTGGGGATGATGACGGTGGTGATGCCCGCGCGGTGGGCCGCCAGCGCCTTCTCCTTGAGCCCGCCAATGGGGAGCACGCGGCCGCGGAGGGTTATCTCCCCCGTCATCGCCACGTCCTTGCGCACTGGGATGCGGGTGAGCGCGGAGACGAGCGCGGTGGCCATGGTGACGCCCGCGGACGGGCCGTCCTTGGGGATGGCCCCTTCCGGCAGGTGCACGTGGATGTCCAGGTTCTCGGCGAACTTCTTGTCGATGCCGAACCGCTCCGCCCGGCTGCGCACGTAGGACATGGCCGCCTGCGCGGACTCCTGCATCACCTCGCCCAGCTTGCCGGTGATGATGAGCTTGCCCTTGCCCGCCATGGTGGTGGCTTCCGTGGTGAGGATTTCCCCTCCCATCTCCGTCCACGCCAGCCCCGTGACGATGCCCACCTGGTCCTCCGCCTCCTTCTGTCCGGAGCGGAACTTCGGGGTGCCCAGGTACTTCATGGCCGTCTTCCGGTCCACGCGCCGGTCCGCCTTGCCGTTCTTCAGCACGTCCCGGGCGACCTTGCGGAACACCGCGGAGATCTCCCGCTCCAGGGACCGCACGCCGCTCTCGCGCGTGTACCGCTGCACAATGGTCCGCAGCGCCCCGGGCGTTATCTCCACCTTCACGTCCGCGAGCCCGTTGGCCTCCTGCTCCTTGGGGATGAGGTAGCGCCGCGCGATGGAGAGCTTCTCCATCTCCGTGTACCCGGCGAGCCGGATGATCTCCATCCGGTCCTGCAGCGGCCCCGGGATGCTGTGCAGCGTGTTGGCCGTGCAGATGAACATCACCCGGGACAGGTCGTAGTCCATGTCCAGGTAGTGGTCGTTGAAGGTGTGGTTCTGCTCCGGGTCCAGCACCTCCAGCAGCGCCGCGGACGGGTCCCCGCGGAAGTCCGCGGACATCTTGTCAATTTCGTCCAACAGCATCACCGGGTTGCCGCTGCCAGACTTCTTCAGGCTCTGGATGAGCTTGCCCGGCATGGCGCCAATGTACGTGCGCCGGTGGCCGCGGATCTCCGCCTCGTCCCGCACCCCGCCCAAGGACATTCGCACGAAGTTGCGCCCGGTGGCCTTGGCAATGGAGCGCGCCAGGGACGTCTTGCCCACACCCGGCGGCCCCACGAAGCACAGCACCGGGCCGCGCAGCTTCTGCACCATTGCCTGCACCGCAAGGTACTCGAGGATGCGCTCCTTGACCTTCCTCAGGCCGTAGTGGTCCTCGTCGAGCACCTTCTCCGCCTCCGCCACGTCCAGCCGGTCCTGCGTCATCTCCTCCCACGGCAGGGCAAGCACCCAGTCAATGTAGTTGCGGACGACGGTGGCCTCCGCGCTCATGGGGCTCATCATCCGGAGCTTCTTCAGCTCCTTGCGCACCTTGAGGTTGGCCTCCTTGCTGAGCTTCTTCTGCTTCAGCTTCTCCTCTATCTCCTGGATCTCGTTCTTGAACTCGTCCCGGTCCCCCAGCTCCTTCTGAATGGCCTGCATCTGCTCATTCAGGTAGTACTCCTTCTGGGTCTTCTCCATCTGCTTCTTGACCCGGGTGCGGATCTTCCGCTCCACCTGCAGGATCTCTATCTCCCCCTGCATCAGCTCGTAGAGCTTCTCCAGCCGCTTCACCGGGGACTCGGTCTCCAGCAGGGCCTGCTTGTCGTTCAGCTTGAGCGACAGGTGCGCCACCAGCGTGTCGGAGAGCCGCGCGGGATCATCAATGGTGGAGACCTGCACCAGCAGCTCCGGCGGGATCCGCTTGTTCAGCTTCACGAACGCCTCGAAGACCGTGTGCACCGAGCGCACCAGCGCCTCCAGCTCCACCGTCTTCTCCGCCGGCTCCTCTATCTCCTCCGCCTCCACCTGCAGGTACGCGTCCGCCGGCACGTACCGCTTGATGCGGGCCCGGCGCAGCCCCTCCACCAGCACCTTCACCGTCCCGTCCGGGAGCGGCAGCAGCTGGATGACGTGGCCCACCGTCCCCACGGTGAAGATGTCTTCCGGCGTGGGGTCGTTCGTCTTGGCCTTCTTCTGCGCGGCCAGGAGGATGACCGCCTTCTCTTCCGCACCCTTGGCCCCCACCGCCTGCTTCAGCCCGGCTATGGACTTCTCCCGCCCCACGAAGAGCGGGACCACCATGTGCGGGAAGACGATGATGTCCCGCAGCGGCAGCAGCGGCACGGTGAGCGTCTTCTTCTGGTCTTTCTTGTCGTCTCGTCCGAAGAACATTCCGCCGCCCCCCTAGGCGCTTTCCTTCTGCGTCGCACCGGCCTGGCCCTGCTCGTTCGCGTACAGGACCACCGGGTCGCTCTTCTTCAGGATGACGTCGTCCGAGAGCACCACCTCGCGCGCCGTCTTGCGGGAGGGGAGCTCGTACATGACGTCCAGCATGGCGCTCTCCACAATGGACCGCAGCCCCCGCGCCCCCGCCTTGCGGCGGATGGCCTCGGAGGCAATGGCCTTGAGCGCCGCGTCGGTGAACTTGAGGTTCACCCCGTCCAGCTCCATCAGCTTCTTGTACTGCTTCACCAGCGCGTTCTTCGGGCGGGTGAGGATGTCCATCAGCGCCGGCTCGTCCAGCTCCTCCAGTGCGGTGATGATGGGGAGCCGGCCGATGAACTCCGGGATCATCCCGAACTTCAGCAGGTCCTCCGTCTCCACGTTCTTGAGCAACTCCGTCAGGTTCTTCTTCGTCCTGGACTGCTGCTCGCTGCCAAAGCCCATGGAGCGCCCGCCCAGCCGCCGCTCGATGACCTGGTCCAGCCCGCCGAACGCCCCGCCGCAGATGAACAGGATGTTGGTGGTGTCCACCTGCAGGAACTCCTGCTGCGGATGCTTGCGGCCACCCTTGGGCGGCACGTTCGCCACTGTTCCCTCGATGAGCTTCAGCAGCGCCTGCTGCACGCCCTCGCCGGACACGTCCCGCGTGATGGAGGGGTTCTCGCTCTTGCGGGCAATCTTGTCGATCTCGTCGATGTAGACGATGCCGCGCTGCGCCCGCTCGATGTCGTGGTCGGCCGCCTGCAGCAGGTTGACGATGATGTTCTCCACGTCCTCGCCCACGTAGCCGGCCTCGGTGAGGCACGTGGCGTCCGCAATTGTGAACGGGACGTTGAGGATGCGCGCCAGCGTCTGCGCCAGCAGCGTCTTGCCGCTCCCCGTGGGGCCCAGCAGCAGGATGTTGCTCTTCTGCAGCTCCACGTCGTCCATCTGGACGCGGGACTCGATGCGCTTGTAGTGGTTGTGCACCGCCACCGAGAGGACCTTCTTGGCCCGCTCCTGGCCCACCACGTACTCGTCCAGGATGGACTTGATCTCGGACGGGCGCGGGATCCGCAGCCGCGTGTCCTTGGTCTTCTCGCGGTCCACCTCCTCCGCGATGATGTCGTTGCACAGCCCGATGCACTCGTCGCAGATGTAGACCGTCGGTCCGGCGATGAGCTTCTTCACCTCCTTCTGCGACTTCCCGCAAAAGGAGCAGCACAGGTTCTGCGCGTCCCGCTTGTCCACGTTCTTGCCCGCCATTCGCCAGTCCTTCTCCCGGGTGCGCGTGCCTAGACGATAGCCACGCCCTTTACCAGCGGCGGGGTCTTAACCTTCCTGTCCGACGTCCGCCTCTTTCCGGTCCCCCGGCCCTGTCCGGGGGTGCACGGCTGCCCCCCTCCCCCGGAAACGGCACAGCCGGAGGGCCTGGCGGCCACCCCGGCTGCAGACCTGCGTGCACTGTCGCCCGGCAGGCGGGCGGTGGGCTAGGCCTTGGGCTGCATCCAGTCCGAGGCGCGCTTGGTCCCCTCCACGGACATCTTGTGGAACTCCGCCGTCACCTGCTGGGCGTGGGCGAGCGAGTCCTTCATCATCTTCGCCATGTCGTCGATGGCGCGGGTGGCGTGGGCGGTGGCCTCGCCGTGCAGGCGGACCATCTCGGCCATGGCCTGGGTCATCCGGCCCATCTGCTCGGTCATCAGCTTCGCGTAGTCCTGCTGAATCTGCGTCATGTCGGGGGTCTTCATGGAGGCTCCGGGGTGCTGCCGTGAGGCCGCCGGTCCATCCGGCGTCTGAGTGGCAGCCAACCTAAGGAGCCCTCCCTTACCCGTCAAGGAGCTTTTTGTGCCTCGCAGCAAAATCAGCGCTTCCGCGGGCGCAGTGCGCGCTTCAGGCCCTCGATTTCCCTGCGCAATCGAGACATCTCCTCCTCGGTTGAATTTGCACCTGCAGCAGACGGCCCGGGGGCCGGCGGGGGCGCCGCGGGTGGCGGTGCGGGCGGCGCGGGGGGCTGACCCATGGCCCCGCCGAACAGGCGGGACATCCCCGGCGGGGCGCCAAACGGCATCAGCGCGAACGGGTTCCAGGGCATGGACTGCAGCCCGCCCCGCGCGTGGACGTAGAACTCCAGCACCTGCCCGAGGTAGCTGCCGAAGAACTCCCCCAGCACGTCGTCCCCCAGCCGCACCATCTGGAGCAGCAGCCTCGGGGGGAGCAGCTTCGCCGCCCCGCCCTCCTCCAGCAGTATCTGCACCAGCGTGGCCTGCGTGAGGTCCGCCTCCGTCTTGGCATCTACCACGCGGACGTCCACCCCGGCGCGGATCTTCCGCGTCACCTCCTCCAGCGTCACGTACCGGCTCTCCTCGGTGTCGTAGAGCCGCCGGTTGCTGTACTTCTTGATGGTCACCATGGGTGGCCCGGAGCGTGCCCACATCCGCTGCTGCGCTGCAACACCCCCTTGACCGCCCGTCCCCCACCCTTTAGAAAGGCCGGCTGTTGCTGCACCGCAACAAGGACCGCCCATGCCCGCCCCGCTCCGTCGCCTGCCCCTGCCACCGCGGCCTCGCGGGTTGCTGCCGCCCGGGGCGTGGACTTCGGCCCCGGGCACCGTGGCGCGCCTCCCCCTTCTCCTTGCTGCCGTGCTGTCCGTGACGGGCTGCCCGTCCTCGTCTTCCGTCCAGGTGGGATGCCGCAGCGGCGAGGAG
>VGRA01000105.1 GCA_016875515.1 Deltaproteobacteria bacterium
CCCCCACTCCTCCTCCTTCAGCGCCGCGGTCGTCTTGGGGCGCGAGGAGAAGATGAACGAGTACTGGTTCTCGTAGCGGACCCGCTCGGTGAGCTGCAGCGTTGCCTGGAAGTCCTCCTCCGTCTCTCCCGGGAAGCCCACGATGATGTCCGTGGTGACGGCAATACCGGGTCGCGCCTCGCGCAGCTTGCGCAGCCGCTCCAGGTACTCCACCAAGGTGTAGTCCCGGCGCATGGCCTTCAGCACCCGGTCCGAGCCGCACTGCACCGGCAGGTGGAAGTGGGGGACGATCTTCGGCTGGACGCGGAAGGCCTCCACCAGCGCGCCCGAGAGATCGTGCGGGTGGCTGGTGGTGAAGCGCACGCGGAGGATCCCGGGCACCTCGGCCACCCGGAGCAGCAGCTGGGCGAAGTCGATCCCTCCCCGGTAGCTGTTGACGTTCTGGCCAATGAGGGTGACTTCCTTCACCCCCACCCCAGCCAGCGCCGCCACCTCCTGCAGCACCTCGGGGAAGGGGCGGCTCACCTCGCGGCCGCGCGTGTGCGGCACCACGCAGAAGGCGCAGACGTTGTCGCAGCCCTTCATCACGGTGACGAACTCGCTCACCTTGCCGCGCGAGGTCTCCGGGTTGGCCTGCGGGAAGACGTAGTCCTCGCTGTCCACCCAGGCCGTCTCCACCACGCGCTGCCGCTCGGCCTGCACCTTCTGCAGGATCTCCGGCAGCCTGGAGATGTTGTCCGGCCCGAAGACGAAGTCCACGTAGGGGACCTTCTCCAGCAGCTTCCCCTTCTCCTGCTGCGCCACGCAGCCACCCACGCCGATGAGCGCCCCGCGGGACAACTTCACCTGCCGGTACCGGCCCAGGGCGGACAACATCTTGTCCTCCGCCTTCTCCCGGATGCTGCAGGTGTTGAGCAGTATGAGATCCGCGTTCTCCGCGGTGGGCGTCACGCCGTACCCGGCCCCCGCGAGCGCCTCGCCCATGCGGAGCGAGTCGTTCACGTTCATCTGGCACCCGAAGGTGTGGACGAAGTAGCGCTTTGTGACCATGGAGGGCACCGCATAGGGCCCCGCCCCGGGGAATGCAACCCGCCGCCCGTCAGAGGAGAACCTGCAGCTGACGCCGGTGCAGCTCCAGCAACTCCGGCTCGCGCGCGCGGAGCACCGAGATGGCCGCCTCGCCGTGGCGGGCCGCCAGCCTCTCCGCGGCGCCCGGGGGGCGCAGCCCGTCTGCCAGCCGCTGCTCCAGCTCCAGCTCCTTCGCAGACGGGTGCCCCCCGCCCGCCCGCAGGCTGCCCAGCCGCTCGGCCAGCCCCACCTGCTTCGCCTGCAGCGTCTGCTCCACGGACCTGCGCCCCGCGTAGTCGGTGCAGAGCGCCGCCACCCGCCCCACCTCCTCCGCGGACAGGCCGGAGGCGGCGAGCGCCCGGGTGTGCGCCTGGGCCATCAGCTCCGAGGTGCGCGCCACCGACTGCTCCAGCAGTTCCACGTAGGCGCGCTGGTACGCCAGGTAGCGCTCCAACAGGGCAGCTTCCAGCCTCGGCGTGGACAGCCGCAGCGTCTTCCAGTCCGCGGACTCCACGCCCCCACCGCCCACGTCCTGCGTCACGATCTCCATGGGAACGTCTCTCCTGTCCTCTACCCGGCCGTCACCAACTGCTCGGCCACCTGGTCCAGGTCCGCCAGGGACTGGACCACCACCACCTGGTCCACCCACCTGGCGTAGGTGGGCATCTCGCTGTCCCCGCTGCCCCACAGGCTGCGCGGCTCGGTGCAGATCCACACCACGCGCCGGGCCCGCTGCTTCAGCTCCTTGAGCGCCCACGCATGGGCAGGGTTGAAGTTGTTCCGCCCGTCGCCGATCACCAGGACGGTGGTACGACGGGTGACGCTCCCGGCCTGCTCGCGCGCAAAGCTGGCGAGCGCGTGGCCGTAGTTGGAGTTGGAGGCGAGCGAGATCCCCGACCCGGCCACCGCCTCCTCCACCGCCTCCTCGGCGGACGCGTTCCGGAAGGCGTGCGTCGCCTCCCCCACCTCGGACACGAACACGAAGGAGCGCACCCGGCTGAAGAGGGACTGGAGCGTGTAGGTAAACAGCAGCATCACCCGGGAGACGTTCCGCACCGAGTCCGAGACGTCGCACAGCACCACCACGTCCGGCCGGCCGGGGCGCCGCCCGCGGAAGACGGGGACCATGGGGACGCCGCCCCAGGGCAGGTTGCGCCGAAGCGTCCGGCGGGGGCTCAGCGCGCCGCGCGCCTCCTTCCGCTGCTTGCGGATGAGCCGCGTCTTCAGCTTCTCCGCCAGCTTGCGGACCGCCGCCTGCGTGCGCTCCAGCTCGTCCCGGCTGAGCCGCTGCAGCGGCTTCTCTGCCAGGGTGCCCGAGGCCTTGCGGGTGCGCGCCTGCGCCTCGCGCGCGATCTCCGCCCGCGCCGCTGCCTCCACCTTCCGCATGGCAGCGCCCAGGTGGCGGCTCACCACGTCCACGCCGTCCGGGGGGAGGCCGCGCGCCCGCAGCTCGCCCTCCAGCGCCTTCAGATCTGCGCGCGCCTGCTCTGCACCGGCCGTGGCGAGCAGCCGCCGGCCAAAGAACCCCGCTTGGAACGCCCCCTCCATGCGGGAGAGATCCAGCTGCAGCGCCGCCCCCCGGAAGAGCGCTGCCAGCCGCGCCCGGTCCCCCGCCACCACCGCCTGGGCCAGCGGGTGCATGCCGGGGAGCAGTTGCTTCACCTGGTACAGCACCATCTGGAGGTTGTCCCCCTCGAGCAGCCCCTCCTCCTCGAGCCGAAGGGCCAGCGCCGCGTCGATCTCCTCGAAGCTGCGTGCCGCGCCGCTGAAGAACCAGGTGAAGCAGCGCTGGAAGGCCTCCCGGTCCAGTTCGCGCTTGCACAGCGTGGCGGCCAGCGCCCCCCGGAGCTTCTCCGGGTCCTCCATCCCCACGAGCGCCGCCGCCCGCGCCGCGTCTACCACCTCGGACGTGCTGACGCGCAGCCCGTTCTGGCGAAGCACCTCGGTGAACTCGACGATCCGGGCATCCACGGTGCGCTTCCCTAACCGCCTGCACCGGCCCGCGCGAAGGACATGACCGCCTCCGCGTGGTGCGTCTGGGGGAACATGTCCACCACCTGCAGCGCCTGCGGGGCGAAGCCCGCCTTCACCAGATCCGCCGCGTCCCGCGCCAGCGCCGCCGGGTCACACGCCACGTAGACGAGCCTCTCCACCTCGAGCGCGTCTGCCACCGCGGCGAGCCCCGGCGCCCCTGTCCGGGGAGGATCCACCAGCAGCAGCGGGAAGCGCCGCCCCTCCCCTGCCAGCCCCCGCGCCACCTTGAGCGCGTCCCCCTGGACGAAGCGGACGTTGTCCAATCCGCCCACGTGGGCCGCCCGCTGGGCAAGCTCCACCCCCACCGGGCTGGTCTCCACCGCGGTCAGGGCGTGGACGCGCGCGGCCAGCGCGAAGCTGAAGTTGCCGTTCCCCGAGTACAACTCCAGCGCCTGCCCGGCCCCCCCGCCGGTGCCCACCAGCGCCTCCACCGCAGCCCGCACCAGCGCCTCGTTGGCCCCGGCGTTTGCCTGGGCAAACCCGTCCGGCCGGTGGAAGAGCGGGACGCCGGGACGCAGCGGCGCAGCCCCCTGGAGGATCGGCTTGCCGAGCACCGCGGGCTGCCCGGAGGCCGGGAGCAACACCGCCCCCGACGCCCCGGTGGCGCGAAGCAGCCGCTCGGCCTGTTCCCGGAGCCGCGGCTTGACGGGCCCCTTCAGCTCGAGCGCGAGCGCGCGCGCCTCGCCCTCGGCGAGCAGGTGGACCGCGGAGATGTCCGCCGCCACCGGCGCGAGCTGCTCCGCCACCTCGGGAAGCCAGCGCTCGAGCGCGGGGACGAGCGCGGGGCACGCGGCGAGCGCCACGCCGCGGTGGCTCCCCCGCTCGAACAGCCCGAGCTGGAAACGCCCTGCCTCCTTGAAGAAGTGAAACACCGCACGGCGCCGGTAGGCGAGCGGGGCGGGGGCAGGGACGGGCGCGTGGAGCGTGTAGGACGCCGGGGCAATCCGCCCGAGGTGCTGCAGCGTGGACTGGACGATCTCCACGCGCGCGCGGAGCTGCGCAGGGCCCGCCAGGTGCTGCCAGTCACATCCGCCGCAGCGGTCTGCCACGGGGCACGGCGCCGGGCGACGCTCCGGGGCGTCCCGCAACCGCTCGAGCACCCGCGCCCGCAGCACGCCGTCCTGCTCGGACACCTCCGCCCGCACCTGCTCCCCCGGCAAGGCCCCGGGGACGAACACGGCGCGCCCGCCGTCCAGGGCCACCCCCTCGCCCAGCTTGGCCAGCCGGGTGATCTCCAGCAAGACGGGGGCGGCGCTCACGGCCGTGGGCCGCCCTCCGCAGGTTCGTCCTCCAACGCCGCGCGCAGCCGCTGGACGAAATGCTCGAGCCGCTCCTGCTGGGCCACGTCCGTCCCGGTGAACTCCACCGCCATGCCCGGGGAGCTTCCCGGGGGGCCGCCCACCGGCACCACCCGGACCACCTTTCCCGCCAGCTCGATGGGCTGGGCGGAGTCCGGGAGGGAGACCACCAGGCGCAGCACCGTGCCCACCCCCTGGGGCTGGGCGGTGTTGAGGAACAGCCCGCCCCGGCTGATGTTGGTGGCAGGATCCGTGTGGTGGACTTCGCCAGCGCGCCAGCCCACGAGCAGTTCGAGCTGGAGACGGTCTGCGCGGCGCGGGTTCATGGAGGGAAGACTATAGCCGCATGCCGCCTCAGACCGGCATCTGCTTGATGTCCGGGGCCACCTTCAGCGTGGGCTCGGTGAGTCTCTGGACCTCCTCCACGGTGACGCCGGGCGCCACCTCCGTCAGCAGGAGGCCGTGCGGAGTCACCTCGAGGAAGGCATGGTCCGTCACGATGTAGTGGACGCACCGGCGGCCGGTCAGGGGCAGCGCGCACTGCTTGAGGATCTTCGGCTGGCCCTCCTTGGTCGCGTGCTCCATGGCCACGTAGACGCGCTTGGCGCCCACCGCCAGATCCATGGCCCCGCCCATCCCCTTCACCATCTTGCCGGGGATCATCCAGTTGGCGAGATCTCCCTGCTCGGAGACCTCCATGGCCCCCAGCACGGCGAGATCAATGTGGCCGCCGCGGATCATCCCGAAGGACATGGCCGAGTCGAAGAAGGCCGCCCCCTTCACCGCCGTCACCGTCTCCTTGCCGGCGTTGATGAGATCCGGATCTTCGTCCCCCTCCACGGGCCAGGGGCCAATCCCCAGCAGGCCGTTCTCGGACTGCAGCAGGATGTCCATCCCGGGCGGGATGTAGTTGGCCACCAGCGTGGGCACGCCGATACCGAGGTTGACGTAGAAGCCGTCGCGGAGCTCCAAGGCAATTCGCTGGGCGATCTGTTCACGGGTGAGTGCCATGGCTCAGCGTGCCTCCGCCCGGGGCCGCACGGTGCGGCGCTCGATCCACTTCTGGTGGTCCTTCCCCACGATGATCCGCTTCACGAAGATGGAGGGGACGTGGATGGCGTCACCGTCCAGCTCCCCCACCTCCACCAGGTGCTCCACCTCCACGATGGTGCACTTTGCCGCCGCGCACATCAGCGGGGAGAAGTTCCGGGCCGTCTTGCGGAAGACCAGGTTTCCCCACCTGTCCGCCTTCCACGCGCGGACCAGCGCGAAGTCCGCCTTCAGCGGCCTCTCCAGCACGTACTCGCGCCCGTCGATGACGCGGGTCTCCTTGCCCTCGGCCACCTTCGTCCCCACGCCGGCCGGGGTGTAGAAAGCGCCAATGCCCATGCCGCCGGCGCGGATGCGCTCGGCGAACGTGCCCTGCGGGCAGAGCTCCACCTCCAGCTGCCCGGAGAGGAACTGCTTCTCGAAGATCTTGTTCTCCCCCACGTAGCTGGAGACCATCTTCTTGACCTGGTTGGCCTTGAGCAGCACCCCCAGCCCCAGCTCCGTGGTGCCGCAGTTGTTGGAGATGAGGGTCAGGTTCTTCGTGCCCTTGCGGTGCAGGGCGTCAATCAGGTTCTCCGGGTTGCCGCAGAGGCCAAAGCCTCCGGACATGAGCGTCGCCCCGTCCGGGATGTCCGCAACCGCCTCGTCCGCGCTGCCGATGATCTTGTTCATGGAGCCGTCCCTCAGCGCTCTACCATGAGGGCAATGCCCTCGCCGCCGCCAATGCAGAGGCTGGCCACGCCGCGCTGCTTGCCCAGTTCCTTCATGGCGTGCAGCAGCGTGACGAGCACGCGGGCGCCGGACGCGCCAATGGGGTGTCCCAGGGACACCGCGCCGCCGCGGACGTTCACGTTCTCACCGGTGAGCCCGAGCAGCTGGTTGTTGGCAATGCTGACCACGGCGAACGCCTCGTTGATCTCCCAGAGGTCCACGTCCGCCGCCTTCTTGCCGGTGCGGGCGAGCAGCTTGTGGATGGCGTCCGCCGGTGCAATGGTGAATTCCACCGGCCTGCGCGCCGCGGCGGCGCTTCCGGAGATCCGCGCCAGCACGGTGCGCCCCTCCGCCTTGGCCCGCTCGGCGCTCATCAGCACCAGCGCGGCGGCGCCGTCGTTGATGGAGGAGGCGTTGGCGGCCGTCACGGTGCCGTCCTTCTTGAACACCGGCTTGAGCGTGGGGACCTTGTCCGGCTTGGCGGCCTTCGGGCCGTCGTCCTCGTCGACCACGGTCGTCTCGCCCTTCCTGCCGGCCAGGCCCACCGGGGCAATCTCCGCCTTGAAGGCGCCGTCCTTCCACGCCTTGACGGCGCGGCGGGTGGACTCGAGCGCGAAATCGTCCTGCGCGGCACGGGAGATGTTGCGGTCCGTGGCGCAGGCCTCGGCGCACATCCCCATGTGCTGGTTGTTGTAGACGTCCCAGAGGCCGTCGTGGACCAGTACGTCCCGCATCTCCACGTGGCCCATGCGGGCGCCGCCGCGCATGCTCGGGGAGAAGTACGGAGCGTTGGACATGGACTCCATTCCGCCCGCCACCACCACGTCCGCGTCTCCCAGGGCAATGGCCTGCGCCGCGTTCACCACGGCCTGCAGCCCGGAGCCGCACACCTTGTTGACGGTGACGCACGGGACGGCCTCGGGAAGCCCGGCGGCCAGCGCGGCCTGCCGCGCGGGGGCCTGCCCCACGCCGGCCTGCAACACGCAGCCCATGATCACCTGGTCCACGCTGCCCGCCTGGATCCCGGCGCGCTCCACCGCCGCCTTGATGGCCACGGCGCCCAGTTGCGGGGCGGTGAGGGAAGCGAGGCTTCCCTGAAACGAGCCGATGGGGGTGCGCGCCGCGCCGACGATGACGACTTCACGAGCCATTGAGATTCCTCCGGGATGGAAAACCGCGCCAACGGGGCGCCTTATCCGCCTCCCTCCCCGGAGGGTCAAGGGCAGAGGTACCGTGCCGGTCCATGCCCCCCTCCCCTGCCCTGACCGGCTCGCTCCGCGGGGAACTGGAGCGGCTGCAGCTCAAGAACGGCATGGCGCTCGCGTGGGTGCGCGCCGTGGCCACCACCGGGTGGCTTCTGGCGCTCTGGTACGGCCGGGGGCTGGTCCACCGGCCGGACTATGACGCGCAGCTGCACTGGGTGGCTGGCTATGCCCTGGGCTCCCTCGCCTGGGTGGCGCTCTGCTGGCGGTCCGAGTGGCTGTGCCGCCAAAACTGGGCCGGCATCCTGCTGGTGGACGTGCCGGTCTTCGTGCTGGTGCAGGTGCCGGCCATCCGCGTGGCGCCCACGCCCGCAGCGACGCCGGCCTACACGGGCATCTACCTGGCGCTCGTCATCACCGCGGCGGTCATCCGCCGCCCGCGTCCCCTCCGCGTGGCCTTCTCCGCTGCC
>VGRA01000106.1 GCA_016875515.1 Deltaproteobacteria bacterium
ACCGGCCCGTCAATTTGCCCGCCGTTGTAGTCGAGGATGGCCGTCAGGGTGTCCAGCTTGTACCGGGGGGCGCTCATGGCCGCCTCCCACACCTGCCCCTCCTGCGACTCGCCGTCTCCCAGCATGCAGTAGACGTGGAAGGCGCCACCCGCCATCTTCGAGGCGAGCGCCATGCCCTGCGCCACCGACAGCCCCTGCCCGAGCGAGCCCGTGGGGGCCTCGATGCCCGGCAGCGCCGAGTTGACCGGGTGGCCCTGCAGCCGGGAGCCGGTCTTGCGCAGCGTCATCAACTCCGCCTTCGGGAAGTAGCCCGCCTCGGCCATGGCGGCGTACAGCGCCGGCACCGCATGCCCCTTGCTCAGCACGAACCGGTCCCTCCCCGCCCAGTGCGGCTCGGCCGGCGCATGCCGCATGCGCGCGAAGAACAGCGCCACGATGGTGTCCAGGGCGGACAACGAGCCGCCGGGATGGCCGCTGCCGGCCTCCGTCAGCATCTCGATGATGTCCACGCGCAACCGGCCGGCAATCTCCTGCAGCCGGGCAACGTCCGAGGTGAGGGGGGAGAGCTGTGCCATGGAGGCCCGCAACCTACGGGTCCGCCACGGTCCCGAGGAAGCTCAAAATGACCTGGTCGAGGGACTTCTCGCTGATGAGATCCTCGCCGAACAGCGTCTCGCCCCCCTCCAGGATGGCCGGCTGCTCGCGCAGCTGCCGGGCGGCGAGCACCTCGGGAGGAGGCGGCTGGCTGCCCGGGGACGTCACCTGCTCGCCGTCCACAGACAGCTGCCCCGGCTGCCAGGCGCGCGCGGCGGACTCGTAGCTGTCGTACACCCCGCCCACCAAGTTGCGCAGCATCTCCTTGTGCTGCTCCTCCATCAGCGCCTTCACCAGCTCCGGGAGGTTCTGCGCCTGCACCAGGTCCGCGTAGGAGGTCTTCTTCGAGGCGAGGATGTTCCCGCCCACGAACAGGTGCGTGAGGATGTGCGGCCTGCCCACTCCCGAGTCCTCGGTCTGGACGTGGTAGACCTGCCCCCGGTGCTTGACGTTGTGGTTGAAGCCGGTGACGGCTTTCTCGAAGGTCTTCGCCGACATGAGGAATGAAGCGCACCGTAACGGCGCGCCTCCCGGGTGGCAAGGCAGGGCCGGTGCGCCGCTCAAGGCGTGAAGCAGAGGGCGAACCCGTCCGAGAACCCGGAGGCCACGAACGGCGCCCCGCCACCCAGCGAGGAAGCGCCCGAGAACTCACCACCCATCAGCACGTTGCCGGAGTCGTCCACCGCCAGCGCGAGCGGCACGTCATTGTCCGGTCCGCCCCACGTCCGGGCCTGCAGCACATCCCCAGTGGTGCCGGACAACTTCACGGCGAAGACGTCCGCCTGCCCGGCCGCCGTCACCGGAGCGCCGGTGAAACCCACGCTCTGCGTGAAGTCGCCTGCCACCCACACGTCGCCGGTGCTGGGATCCAGCGCCACCGCCGAGGCCTCGTCGCTCCCCGGCCCGCCCAGGAGCCGAGCCCACACCAGCGCCCCGCTGGAGGTGTAGCGCGCCACGAAGGCGTCGGACGCGCCCGCCGGCGTCCGCACCGAGCCGCCAAAGTCCGCCGCACCCCACAGCCCGCCCGCCACCACGAGGTCCCCGTTGGACGCCACCGCCACCGCGCGGCCGGAGCCGTTGGCGATGGCCCGGTTGAACTGGAACGTGCCGTCGGCGGCATAGGCGCCCAGGACCGCGGAGAAGGGCTGGCTGGACGCGAACGCGCCGCCGCCGAAGTCCGCCGCCCCGCCGAACGCCCCCGCGAAGGCCACCTGGCCGGAGGGGCCCACCGCCACGGAGAAGATGTCGTCCGGGTTCGCCGCCCCCGCCGTCCGCACCCACTCCACCTGCCCAGACGCGGCCCCGAACCGGGCCACCATGGCGTCCCCGAAGCCCGCGTGGTTGTGGGTAGTGGACGTGCCAAAGGTGTCCGTCTCCTCGTAGCGGCTGCCGAGCACCACCGCGCCCGAGGCCGGGTCCACCGCCAGCCCGTGCAGGGACTCCATCAGGTACGAGTTGCTCGTCTTTCCCCCCGCCTTCACCCACTTGAGCGTGCCGGTGGTGGAGTAGGCGGCCACGTAGGTGCGCCACGCGCTGGACTGTACCAGCGTGGCCCCGCCGCCGAAGTCCATGCTCCCGGACAGCTGCACCCCGAGCGCAATGTCCCCGCCCGGTATCCAAGCCCCCTGGCCGGACATCACCACGCCCACCGGCTGCGTGCTGCCCCGGCTGAAGGAGGACTGCAGCGTGGTGCCGGTGGGATCCAGCACCATGGCGGACATGTTGCCGTACGCCCCCGGAGCCAGCACCGTGCCGCCGGCAAGCGAGGCGCTCCCCGACAGCGCGCCCACCAGCAGGATGCGGCCCGTGCCCGGCTCCAGCGAGATGCCGGTCACCGCGTCCCGCCCGGAGCCGGAGGCCGGGAGGGTGCCCGTCAGCTGGTACGCCCAGTTGCAGGGGCTGCCCGGCAGCACGAAGCGCGCGGAGACGGACTGGGCCCCCGCCACCGTCACGGTGCACGTGCCGGTGCCACTGCACGCCCCCGACCAGCCTGCGAACGTGGCCCCCTGCGCAGGCGCCGCGGTGAGCGTCACGGTGGTGCCCGTGCCGTAGGCCTCGGTGCAGTCGCCGGGGCAACTGATGCCCGAGGGGCTGCTCGTCACCGTCCCGCTTCCATTGCCCATGAGCCCCACGGTCAGGCGCGGCGGCGGCTCGGGGGCGAAGACCGCGGTGATGGAGACGGACGCCGCGAGCGGCAGCGCGCACACGCCGGTGCCGCTGCACACGCCACCGCTCCACCCGGTGAACACCGAGCCCGCAGCGGGCGTGGCCACGAGCGTCACGGAGGTGCCTGCCGTGAAGGCCTCGTTGCAGTCACCCGGGCAGCTGATGCCCGAGGGGTTGCTCGCGACGGTACCTTTCCCCGCCCCGGACACCACCACCGTCAGCGTGGGCGGCGGCTCCGCCCCGAACGTGGCGGTCACGGAGGTGGACGTGGCCAGCGCCACCTTGCAGGTGGGGGCGCTGCCCGTGCAGCCGCCGCTCCAGCCGCCAAACGTGGAGCCCGCGGCCGCCACCGCGGTGAGCGTCACCTGCGTGCCGGGCGGGAAGCTTTCGTCACAGTCGCCGGGGCAGTTGACCCCCGTGGGCACGCTCGTCACCGTGCCCTGCCCGGGCCCCGAAAGCGTCACCGCCAGCGTCCGCGGCCCGGTGGACGGGCTGAAGGCCGCCGTCACCGTGGTGGCCGCCTCCAGCGTCACGGTGCAGCTGCCCGTGCCGCTGCAGGCGCCGCCCCAGCCGGCAAAGGTGAAGCCGGGGTCCGTTGTCGCTGTCAGCGCCACAACCGCCCCCGGCGCAAAGCCCGCCCCGCACAACTCCGGGCAGCGGATGCCCGCCGGGCTGGACGTCACCTTGCCGCCCGCGGTGGTCACCTGCACCCGCAGCGGCACGGAGAAGACCGCCGTCACCGCGCGCTCGCCGTCCATCTTCACCGCGCAGGACGTGGCCGTCCCGTCGCAGTCCCCGCTCCAGCCCAGGAAGGCGCCCCCCGCTGCAGGCTCCGCCTCCAGCGTTACCGACGAGCCCGCCTCGAACGGCGCGGTGCACAGCGGGCCGCAGTCCACCCCCACCGGCGTGGAGAGGACCGAGCCCTCACCGCGCGCGGTGACGGTGAGCCCGTAGTTGCCGCCGCCGCCGTTGACGGGGCCCTTGCCGCCACAACCGGAGACAAGGAGGAGGAGTGCCGCTGCGGGGGTGAGGGCGTTCAGGCCGTGGCGCATGGGCCCAGCGTTCTACCCCAAAGCGTGGCCGGGCGGTTCCGGCAGCAGGGACCACCGCGCCCCGGCCCGGGTGAAGCCGAACCAACTGCCCACCACCACCGCCAGGGCCACCCCCGTCATGGCCACCTTCTTCTCGTCCTCCCAGGTGGACATCCAGCGGTAGGGCGCCCAGTCGATGATGCACCACGCCACGCACGCGAGCAGCAGCAGGATGCCCACCTCCCGCCGCTTCACCGCCGCGAGCGAGAAGGCAGCCAGGAAGCAGTAGTAGTAGCTGGTCAGCTCCGCCCCCGGGCAGATGAAGCCCGTGCCGAGCGCGGCGGCCAGCCACGCCTCGGTGCCGGGCGCGCGCACCGCGGCGTACAGCAGGACGAGCGCCCCGGCGAGCAGCGCGAAGAACAGCGGCCGGGCCTCCGCAAATTTATCCAACCGCGCCTGCTTCCAGGCCGCCCACGGATCTGCCTGCCTCCCGTCTGCCAGCACCGCGCCAATGGTGTCCGGGCGGTAGCTCACCAGCGTGCGCAGCCCCATGTGGTTGGTGAGCGGGGTGGCGGCGTGCTTGCGGGTGTTGACCGCGAAGGTGGTCCAGTTGGCCGCGCCGCCGTTGAGCAGCAGCGACAGGCCCACCAGCACCGCCGTCCCGGCAATGCCCCCCGCACCGAAGCGCAGGAGCTCCCGGTCCCACGTCCCCGCCTGCCGCCGCCGGGCCAGCAGCAGCAGCCCGGGGCCCACCAGCAGCAGCCCGGGGAATAGCCGCAGCAAGGTGGCGTAGGCCACGGACGCGCCGGCGAGCGCGGGCCGCTGCTTCCTGAGCAGCGCAATGGACAGCACCAGGAAGAACAGCCAGTCGTGCCGCAGGAAGGCGCCCCCCGTCCAGGTGTAGCGGGCCGGGATGTTGGTGCCGAAGAACAGCGCCGAAAGCGCCGCTGCCCGCCAGCCGAACGCCCACCAGATGGCCGCCGCGGACAAGAGCAGCAGCAGCGGGTCCACCCAGCACAACAGCGTCACCTTCAGCTGCGTGGCGGGCCCGGTGTCCGCGAGCGCGTGGCCCAGCAGCGTCCACACCGGGGAGGCGTTGTAGCCGTGGTCCTTCTGCGCCCACAGCCACTTGTCGTAGCCCACGCGCACCCGGAAGAACGTGACGTCGGAGACGAACTCGCGCCAGCGCTCCTCCGAGCCGAAGCGGGACTTGCATGGCGCGGGCTCCTCCAAGATGAAGGAGGAGGGCACCACCACGTTGGTGCGCAGATCGGTGTGGTAGCGCTTCAGCGTCTGCGCCCGCAGCCCCGCCTCCGCGTCCGCCACCGCGGAGCAGTCGTAGAGCCACTCGTACCCCAGCTCCGGGAAGTACTTGGCCCCCACGTAGTAGTGGTACACGTCCCACGGGTGGATGAAGTTGGTGAAGTGGGCGTGGCCGAAGTTCGGGTACGCCCACGCCCCCAGCAGCCCCAGCAGCGCGAGCACGCCGTCCCGCCCCCGGCGGAAGCGCTCCGGCTGTCCGCGGTGGGAAAGCCACAGCTCCAGCCCCAGCAGCAGCGCGCCGGCCGCGGCAAAGCCCAGCTGCAGCCGGTTCACCAACGCGTCGTCCACGGGAGGAGGCCAGGTCACGGGGCGCGCACCCTAGCCCCACCCCCGCCCCCGGCGTCACCTTCGCGGTGACGCACCGCCGGTCGCCGGCTCGCCAACGGCGAGAAGGTGCGGTAACTCCGGAGGTGTCATGGCCTCTCCCTCCCCGCACACCGTCCAGCACCGCGACGCCGCCGAGCTCGCAGCCGGGTACACCCGGGGCGTCCGCCTGTTCGACTGGTTCAGCATCACCAGCTGGTCGCTCGCCATGGCCGCCGTGGCGTGGAGGCTCGCCCCCGCGCTCTGGGAGTCCCCCTGGGTGGCCCTCGCGGCCGTGGTGGCGGGCTACCTGGCCGCAGACTTCATCTCCGGCTTCGTCCACTGGTTGGCAGACAGCTGGGGCTCGGTGGACATGCCGGTCATCGGCAAGGCGCTGCTTCGCCCCTTCCGCGAGCACCACGTGGACGCCAAGGCCATCACCCGCCACGACTTCGTGGAGACCAACGGCAACAATTGCTTCATCTCTCTCGCCCCCGCGGTGGCCTGTCTGTTGCTCCCGCTGGACGGGGCCGGGTGGTTGTTCGCCACCGTGTCCTTGGCGTCGCTGGTGGTGTGGATCTTCCTCACCAACCAGTTCCACAAGTGGTCCCACGAGGACGCGCCGCCGCGCGCCATTGACCTGCTGCAGCGTGCCCACCTCATCCTCCCGCGCGGCCACCATGACCTGCACCACCGGGCCCCGTACAACCGCACCTACTGCATCACCGCCGGGTGGATGAACTACCCGCTGGACGCCGTCCGCTTCTTCCCCGCGCTCGAGCGCGTGGTGACGGCCCTCACGGGGATGCTTCCGCGGCAGGACGACATCGGCGTGCTGGCCGCACGCATGGTGGCCGAGGCGCAGGCGCGCGAGGCGACCCAGGCGGCCGCTGCCCAGGTCTCCGAAGTCCATTGACCGGACCGCGGGGCGCGGTGGCTACCGGGACGGGTCCGGCCGGTAGTTGATGTTGCGGAGGGACTCCACGAAGGCTGCCTTCGGCAGCCGCTCCTCCTGGCCCCACGGGTTGATGATGCGCACCCAGTCCTGGCCGTTCACCGTCTCCAGCCCGTTGACGAGCACCTTGTGGCCGCCGTTGCGCCAATGGATGCCCGCCATCACCTGGCCCCCGGCCTGCAGCTCCTCCTCGAGCAGCGCCCACGCCGCCTCACGCGAGTCGTCGCCGTAAACCATGTCCGCGAAGGCGTACTCCCCGCCGTGCAGCGCCTCGAGCAGGGTGTCCACCTGCTGCGGGGACAGCCCACCCCAGGTCTCCACCCCTTCGGACAGGTGGACGTCCTTGCGGTTGTCGTAGTCGTCGCGCCCGTTGGCCGCCTCCATCATGGCCGGGGACAGCAGCCGCTGCGGCGTGCTGCGCTCCATCCCGTCCGGGGCCTCCGTGCCCGGCTCGCGCGCCATCACCTGGCCGCCGTGGAGCCGCACCTTTCCTTCTGGAGACGCCACCCCGGAGAGCAGCCGCAGGTACTCGGCGGGCCGCTCAGACAGCAGGTGGATCTGCACCACCGTGGGGGCGCATGTGTTCTTGTTGCCCTGCGCCACAGCGGGCGGCCAGGCCAGTTCCTGCACCGCGTCCGTCAGCAGCGCCGCCCGCTCCACCCCGTCCGCGAGCGGCTGCAGGGTGAGCCGGTGCAGCCCACCCAGCACGTCCGCCTTCCCCGCGTGGTCCTTCTCCCCCGGCAGCGCGCCGTCCAGCAGCAACTTCTGCAGGGAGAGCGCCGCCACCGCGTCCCCGGACTCCACGAGCGCCTTGCGCACCGCGACGTACTCGGCGTGGCGCGTCGTCGGCAGCCGGCCCAGCGCGGCCATCTCCAGGTCCCGGTTGGCCTTCACCTGGGCCGCGGCCACTTCCGACCTGGGCGTGGCGCCGCGGTCTGCCGCGTCAAAGACGTTGGCCGGGTTGGCCACCACCTCCCCGCCGGGGAACGCGGAGGGCAGCCCCTCCCCCGCCCGGAACAGCACCACCGCATCCGACACCGCCAACGCCGCCCCGCGCTGCGCCCCGGCCAGGGACGGTCCTGGCGGGACCGCAGGGGCCGAGGGCAGCACGGGCAGGTCCCCGTCCCCCGGAACGAACGCGTCGCGAAAGCGGGCCTGCGCCGCGGCGGCCGGGACCGCACGCGCCGGCACTGGAACCTCCGCTGTCACCGCGGGCTCTGCAGTGCGGCCCTCGCCGGTTCGGGACGGTGCAGCGGGACGGGGCGGGACGCGGACGGACACGGTGGGACTCTCGGGCAAGGCTGTCCCCGGGTTATCGGCTGCATCCCGGAACGGTTGCGGCCGGGGTTCACGCCCAGTTTCAGCAGGTCGCTGTGATTGCAAGCGCTTGGGTGGGGGCGCGTGACGTGGGCGTACCGGGCTCCCCACTTCGGGCCTCCCCACTTCGGGCCAGG
>VGRA01000107.1 GCA_016875515.1 Deltaproteobacteria bacterium
GCAGGGCCGCCGCGCACAGGAGCCCGAGGCCGCTCGCCGCCCGCGCCTTCCGGCGGAGGCGCAGCACCGCCCAGCCGGCCGCGAGCGCTCCCCAGGCCCCGCCCCCGGCGACGCTGCAACCGAGGGCGCGGGCCAGGTACGGGCGGGTGTAGTCCTGCGCGGCGAAGGTGAGCCACGGCGCCTCGCAGTAGCGGTTGGCCGCGGTGCACCCTTCTTCCGGCGTCATCCAGCGGTCCAGCACCGCGTCCACGGCGGTGGTGTCCCCGCCGAGCAGATCTTCGCCCAGCGCCGCCACCACGAAGTCCAGCGAGGCGTCCGCCGCGGCCTGCACCAGCGGGGCGTTGCCCACGCCGCAGGTGTCCATCGTCTGCGAGTGGGGCAGCCCGTCCCGCTCCTCCTGCAGCGTCCCGTGGATGGCCTCCACGTAGTTCAGGACGTGTAAGACGCGCTGGTGGTCCTCGGAACGCAGCGAGTGGGCGAAGCTGTCCTGCACCGCGTGCAGCGCCTGCCCCAGGTGGAAGACCGGCGCCCAGGTGGGCACCTCCACGGTGCCGTAGTAGTCCAGCGAGGCCCGGGCCACGTGGAACTGCTCGGCGCCCGGGCGCGCGAGCGCCTCGCGCGCCAGCCGCACCTGCTCCCGGATGAAGGCGTGTGCCGCGTCCAGGGCCGCGGCGTTGGCGGCGGGGCCGTCGTCCTCCAGCCGCCGGAGGGCATGCGGGGCCTGCGCGTCCGGGTGGGCATGGACGACGCGGATGTTCTCCAGGTCCGTGAGTGCGTAGCCCTCGGAGTCCGGCGCGCGCACGCCGAGCAGCAGGCTGAGCAGCACAAGCCGCTCCGCGTCCGTCTCCGGGGAGAGCGCGTAGGTGCGCGCCAGTTCGTCCGCGAGCGCGCGCCAGGCCCCGGGCGGCGGCAGCGGCGTACCCTCGAGCGGCAGGTCCACCAGGTAGCGGCTCCAGGCGTAGAGCGCGAGGGACTCATGGCAGGGATCGGTGAAGGCGGTCTTCAGCGCGAAGCCCCGAGCGGTCGGCGGGACGGCGCAGAGCAGCACGGCCAGCAGCAGGCTCGCGCGGCTCACCGGGAGTCCCACTCAACGGACAGCAGCGTCCGGTACTCCAGCTGGATGAGCGGGATGCCGCCCAGCACCGGGGCCGCCGCGGCCACGGTGAGCGGATCGAACTGGAGGGTGAAGCCGCGCGTCAGCTGCCACCTCAGGCCCACCGGGCGCAGGTCCAGGAACAGGCCGGTGCTGCCGGGGGGGTCCAGGGGCGTGCGGAACAGCAGGGTGGAGGTGCCCAGCGCCAGGGCAGTGCGGCACCGCCCCTCCGCGAACCGCAGCTCGCCCCCGAGCGCAGCGTTGAACGTTCCTGCATCCCAGGCCGTGGCCACCTCCACCCCGCGCCACGCGTTCTGCTCCACCTGGAGGAACGCCCCCCACCGCGCCCCGCGCAGGCCGGCGCGCAGCCCGTAGCCGGCGGTGGCCGCGGCGAGCGAGCGGTTCGGGGTGTCGGACAGCAGCGATCCGTGGAGCTCCGCCGCCAGGAACAGCGAGCGCGGCGCCTCGGACGCGGCCTCCGGCGCGGGGGAAGGGGACTCCACCGCCGCGGACGCGAGCAGCGCTCCCACCACCCAGCTGCCCACGGACACCGGCACGGCTGCACCTCGTTGCGAGTTGAAAAGGAAACGGACCGACAGGCTACCGCCACCGCCCGGCCAGCCGGAAGGGGCGAGCGGCCGTCTCCCCGCCCGCTACGGGCAGTTCTGCAGGCGCACGGCGCCCAGCTGCAGGTAGTCCGACACCGGCGAGAACTTGCCCCCGCCCACGAAGGTGTCCTTCACGGTCCACTCGCGCAGCGCGCACAGGCCGGCCGGGTAGTCCGGGGACTTGTAGAGCACCACCCCGGTGCGAACCCGGTCCAGCGGGACGCCCAGGGCGTTCTTGTAGACGGTCCAGCCGTCCTTCAGCAGGCCGGACTTGAGCACCTTCGCCGAGGGCATGCCCTTGCCCATGCGGGCCTTCATCCGCCCCTCGACGGCGCCGTCCGCGTACAGCCCGGTCGGGAACTTCCACTGGGGGGCGAGCCGCTTCGCCTCCTTCCACCAGGCGTCCACCGCGGCCTGCGCCGGGGCGAGCAGGTCCGCCGGCATCTCTGCCCCCGCCGCCTTGAACTGCCCCTGGTACTGGGCGGCCAGCCTGGCCGTGGCCGGCTTCGTCTCGTGGACGAGCTCGTACATGACGCCCATCAGCCCGGAGAAGCCCTCCTTGCGCTCGAGCGCCTCGGCGTCCTGGGTGATCTGGTCCACCCACAGCTTCAGGTTGGAGCTCGCGGAGGCCGTGGCCATGCGGGCGGTGAGCCCCTCGCGCTGGGCGGCGGCCTTGCACCACGCGGTGGGGGAGACGTCCATCAGGAAGCTGACGTTGGGGATGTCCTGCAGCCCGGCGAACTCCCCCTTGCACAGGGCATCCAGCTTCTCCAGCTCCGCCTTGGCCATGGCCAGTCGCTCCGGCGTCCCGTAGCCGGATGGCACGTAGTCTGGCTGCTCCAGCATGGGCGCGAAGTCCTTGGCGACCATCTTGAGCTGGCCCTGGGTGGCCTGCTGGAAGGCGCGCATCCGGTCCTTGCCGCCCTCCGCCGAGGCATTCCCGGTGTTGATGTTCTCGGTCAGGCGGGTGAAGGCCTCGCGCAGCGCCTGCCAGCGGGCATAGACGGCCTGCACCTCGGCGCCGGGCTTGTCCTCGTCCGAGCAGCGGCGGATGGCGTCGCTGGCGCGGTTGAGGAGACCCTCCAGCTGCTTGTGCAGCCGCAGCGCCATCTGGATGTCCTCCGCCGGCACGGGCGCCGTGAACCACGCCTTGCGGTCCGCCTTCTCCCGTTCGCCCGAGTCGATGGCGCTCTCGGCGTTGCGGAGGGCGAGGTCCGTCTGGCGCGTGATGGCCCAGGCGGGAGAGGCGAGGAGCGAGACGGCGAGGGCGGCGGCGCGGAGGCTTTGGGTCATGTCGGGCGCGAGATACTAGCGCATTTGGCCCCGGAAACACTTCACCCCGGGCCGGCCTGCACCGGACCCGGGGTGAGAGAGCGGAAGACGGGAATCGAACCCGCGACCCCGAGCTTGGGAAGCTCGTGCTCTGCCAGCTGAGCTACTTCCGCGACAGCCGTTCAGCGGGGGCGCAAGGTAGGGGCAGCCACCCGTGCTGTCAACGTGGAATTCCTTCCTGTGCGCCCGCGCTGGCGCGGCACGCCAGCAACCTCCCCGTTTCCCCGGGCGGGCGTGGATTTGACGCGCACGCGCCGGTGCCCGGAGAATCAACCCCGCACTCAGTGACAGAGGGGAAAACGCCATGCCCGTTGGGAAAGTCCAGCACAGCCGCGCCGAGGTCGAGTCGCTCCTGAAGGAGGTCTACGGTCCCTCCGCGGAGCTCCGGGATGCGGGCATGCCCGGGAAGGTGGACCCCGCGGACGTGTTCGTCTACCGGAACGGCGCGGGCAAGCTGGTCAAGACCAAGCTTGGGAAGACGCGGCACCAGCAAGCCCAGCTGCAGCTGAACATCGTCAAGGCGGCGCGGGCGTTCCACGCGGCGGGCGTGAACTTCTCCGGCTCCTCGAAGACCGACAAGGTCAACCAGGAGCTCTGGTGGATGGGCTACGGCGGCAAGATGGGCGTGCGGCAGGGGGTGAAGCCCTCGGACGCCCTCAACGACATCTTCCAGAACGGCTCCAAGTACGGGATGGAGTGCGCCACCGGCACCATGGTGATCCTCTACAAGGGCATCCTGGACACCATTGGCCCCGCGGACTTCGACCGCGCCTTCGCGAAGACGCGCCTGTTCCGGTGGGACATCAAGGACGACGACTTCCAGAAGGCGGAGCAGCACGGGAACCTGCCCGGGTACTGGCCCGGCGATCACACCTACTTCAAGAACCCCGAGTACGACCCGGCCCACAGCGCCTTCCAGGGTGAGAACGTCATCTACCTGGGGCAGGGGATGTATTTCGGCCACGGCATTGGCGTCGCGTCCGAGCGGGAGGTCATCTCCTCGCTCAACTCGCTGCGCCGCCCCGGGGCCACCACCTCCGCCTTCCGGGACGAGTTCGAGCTGCGTCTGAACGGCGGGAAGATCGCCAAGCTGGACATCGACCCGGACTGAGCCAGGGCGGGCTCAGCCCTCTGCCGGCGGCAATGCCCTCCGCGCGCGCGGCGCCGCGGAGGAGGGCTTGAGCTCCGAGTGGTAGTACTTCCGGAACTGGAGGGTGGCCCGGTCCGTGCGGACGGACTGCTCCTCGGCCGGCCCTGGCACCTCCACCGGGTACGAGGACTCGACGACGGCCTTGTCCTCCGCGGCGATCTTCTTGTTGGTGTGGTTGAAGAACGGGTTGAGCAGCGGGAGCGTGGCGAACGTCCTCGCCCCGATGATGATCATCCTCACCCGCGCCGCATCCACCGGCACGCAGAAGGCATGCATGCGGAACACCTTCCCCGGGATGGGGATGTTCAGGACCATCATGTTGGGACGGAAGAAGTCCAGGCAGGCGCCGGGCTCGGCCTGCCCGTCCACCTGGGACACGGTGCGACCGCCGTACGGTGTGTCCTCCCAGCCAGTCTCCATCCGAGACCCGGGCTTGAGGTAGGGCCGGACGAAGCGGCCAATGGTGGCCTTGTGCACGTACGGGACGTGCGGTGAGTCCAGCATGTTCTCCATGGCCCGCGTCCAGTGGGCGTTCCACTCCACCTGGAAGTAGGTCCGCGCCGCCCCTTCCAGGGTGAGGGCCTCCGGGAGGGTGGGCTCGCACGGCGGCTCGGCCACGGGGGCGGTGTAGAGCCAGAGCACGTTGCCCACCTCCCGCACCGGGAAGGACTGGGTAAACAGGTGCTCCCGCTTCGCGTCCGGGTTGAGTGGCACCTCGCGGACGCAGCCGTCCCCCTGGAACTTCCAGGCGTGGAAGGGGCACTCGAGGCAGCCGTCCCCGGTGACGCGCCCGAGCGAGAGCGCCACCCCCCGGTGCGGACAGCGGTCCAGCAGCGCGTGCGCCCTGCCGTCCCGGTCCCGGAACAACACCAGCCGCTCGCCTGCGAGCGTGACCGGCAGGGGCCGCCGCCGGAGCGAGGAAGCAAGGATGACCGGCGTCCAGACGTGGGCGAACCCTTCGAACATGCCGGCGCCTTTAATGGCCTTGCCCCGGGGACGCATGCGCTGTTGGGGGGCCGCTCGCGTCAACGTGCCGCGGGGGCGCTGGCCCCCGGCGCCCGCCTCCCCACCCTGTGCGCGACATGGGCATGGTGGCGGCGTGGGCGGTGGTGGCAGGGGCGGCGGGAGACGGGACGGCGGTGGCCCGCGCGGTGTTCGACGGATCCACGGGGAGCGGCCCCGTGCCGCACGTGGAATACCTGGACGGGACCTGGTCCTCGAGCACCGCGCCAGGGGGCTGGCTTGCCGACTAGGGCTGGGACTTCGGGGACGGGACGCCGCCCGTGCGCGAGGGCTGGGTGGCCCGCACGCACAGCCGGGCCGGCGTGTACACGGCCACCCTGACGGTGACGGACTCGGCAGGCGCCACCGCGTCCACCACGCTCCCCATCACCGTGGGAAGCGGCGTCGCCCCGGATGCGGGCAGCCCTGCGCCTCCGCCGGTCGCGGACGCGGGCACGGTGACGCCGCCGCCCCTGCAGCCTGGGACCGCGCGGGCCGTGGCGGTGTTCGACGGCTCCACCGGGAGCGGCCCTGTGCCGCACGTGGAGTACCTGGACGGGACGCTCTCCTCGAGCAACGTGCCGGGCGGGTGGATTGTCGACTACGTGTGGGACTTCGGGGACGGGACGCCGCCGGTGCGCCAGGGCTGGGTCGAGCACCTGTACGCCGCGCCGGGCACCTTTGTGGCCACCCTGACGGTGACGGACTCGGCGGGCAGCACCGCACGCACCGCGTTGACCATCACGGTGGGCAGCGGCATGGCCCCGGATGCAGGCATCCCCGCGCCTCCGCCGGTCGTGGACGCGGGCACGGTGATGCCGCCGCCGTCGCCTCCGGGCACGGAGGTGCTCGCCGAGGCGCCGGTGGTGGACATGTTCGGAAAACCAAGCTGGGACCAGCTGGCGCTGCACGCGTGGCTCTCGGGGGCACAGGTGCTGGCGGCGGGCAGCATCGAGTGGAGTTGGGCGCTGTCCACGCCGGGGGTGGCGGATGCGCAGCTGCAGCGCACCACCGCCAACTTCCTGCACCGGACGGGACGCTCCATCTGTCAGATCCGGCCCGGCACACGGTGCGGCGGTTGTCGGGCGGTGTGCTCTCCACCGGGGCCGGTGGAGCGCGGGGGTACGCGGACGGCAAGGGGGCCGCGGCGCGCCTCGACCTGCCCACGGGGGTGGCCCTGGGGCCGGACGGCAACGTCTACGTGGCGGACAGCGGCAACCAATGCGTGCGGCGCGTCACGCCCGCGGGGGACGTGACGACGGCTGCGGCGCGCTCAGGCGGGTGGTGCTGCCGTGACGGCCGCGCCTCACAGCGGGGCACAGGCTGCTTGAGCCCTGTAGCCGCAGTCAGCCCGACCGCCGCCATGAGACGCGCCCGGGGCGCGGCGAACATGTTCCGCACCCTCCAGCGGCCTCCGGGTGGATCTGGCGGCAGGTTGAACACCTCGGCCGTCGCCGGTCCCTCGAGGGTCCCCGGGGTCCGGATGCGGTCGAGCGCGATGGCCCCAATCAGGGTGGTGGCGCTGCCGCGGTTGCGCAGCGCCTGCCCGTCGCGCTCCTCCAAGAGGGTGGCGTCCGGCCGCCGCTGTCAGGCCCGGTCGAACCGGTACAGGTCCAGCTCGTCCATCAATCGAACCAGCGTCGCACCGTAGTTGGGCGCGGTCGCATACACGCCGGTGAGCGCGTGGGCGAAGGCGCGGGCGTCGGAGGCCACGGCGCGCGCGCGGGCATAGTACGAACTCGTCCCCAGCAGCCGGGCATGGGCAGCGATGGCCTCGGCCTGGGAGTGGAACTTCTGGAAGGCGGCCTCCACCCACTTCTCGCGCCCGTTGACGAACTCCCGCGTCCGGACGCGCAACGAGCCGGCGGGCCCCTCGCCCTTCATCCCAAAGAGGTTGTTGGCCTTGAGGGCCAGGCTGCTGCGGCCCCACCCGGACTCCAGGATGGCCTGCGCCATGGAGACGGAGGCGGGGATGCGGTAGCGGCGTGCCCCCTCCACCGCGCCGGCGGCAATGCGGTCGACGAAGGCGTTGCCCGAAGACGGCACGTCGCCGCCGCGCACCGGGGCGGGGGCGGGCGCGGCGCCGTTGCGGAGCAGGGCCCACGTCTGGGGACCGCACACCCCGTCCCGGACAATGCCCTGCGCCTGCTGGAAGGACAGCACCGCGGCGCGCGTCCGTGGTCCGTAGATGCCGTCCACGCCGCCCGGGCTGAAGCCACGGGACTGCAGCAGCCGCTGCAGCTCCGCCACGGCCGGACCCTCTGCCCCGGGCGAGAGCGTGGGGGCCTGCCGCCGGTCCGCCTGGGGCGGCTGCCGCAGCGCGGCCCAGGTGCGCGGTCCCGCGACGCCGTCCACCTCCAGCCCCTTCGCCCGCTGGAACCCCGTGAGCGCCCGGCGGGTGTCCTCGCCGAAGCGGCCGTCTGCGGTCCCCGGGCTGAACCCGTGCGCCGCCAGCGCCTCCTGCAGCGCCTTCACGCTGGCGCCGCGCGCCCCGGTTTCGAGGGAGCGCGTGGGTACCGGGGTGGGACGGGGCGACGCTGGCTGGACGGGCATGGTGCGTACCTGGGACGAGGGCTTCTTGGGGGTTGTCGGCCCCGGTGCCCCGCGGGGTGCCTCCA
>VGRA01000108.1 GCA_016875515.1 Deltaproteobacteria bacterium
GTCGTCTCGAGCGACAGGAGGGACGCCCCCGCCGCCCGGCCGCCGGCGAGCCCCGCGTCGTGCGCGGCAGACAGCCCCACGTGCCAGCGGTCCCCGCCCAGCCCCAGCGCGGCCCCCGCGTCAAAGCCCAGCCCGGCGGCGAACAGCCGCGCCCCCAGCACGTCGGAGGCGAGCAACTCCCCACGGAAGCCCCCCGCCTGCAGCGACAGCAGCGCCCCGGCCGGGTGGTAGTCCGGGTTGAGGCTGCCGTCATACCGGCGCACCAGGCGCCCGCTGCCCAGCGTCAGCGGCCCGAGCGCCCCCGCCCGCAGCGACACCGGGCCACCCTCCACCCCCGCGCGCAGCTCGCGCAGCAGCTGCCCGAAGTCACTGGGGCTGTCCCAGTCCGCCCGCCGCAGCCCAGCCGCGGAGAGGCGCAGGCCCGCCCCCAGCTCCACCCCGAAGGCCTCTCCCCCGTCCCACGACACCACCGGCAGCACGGAGGCGTACAGGCTGCTGTCCGCCGGCAGCCCCAGCACGGACACCTCCACCCCGGCGCGCAGCCGCGCGCCGTCCGGGGCAGGCACCTCGGCAGGCGCTGCAGGGAGGAAGAGGAGGAGGACGGCGAGGGCCGGCATGCGCCCTCGGGAGCCTAGTCCGGGTGCAGCACGAGGAAGACGAACTGGCCGCGGTCATTGCGCGTCAGCTGCTGGTACAGCGCCCCGCGCTTGCCCAGTTCCAGCATGGAGGTCACCAGCTTCGGCACCTCCACGGAGACAAGGGCCTTGTCGTCCTTTAGCTGCGCGAGCGCGAGCCGCACCTCGCCGCCGCCCGGCAGCGGCAGCGTCTGGGGGGCTTGCCCCGTCAGCACCACCCGCTTCTCGGACAGCCGCCGGAAGGAAGTCAGCGCGGGGCGGGCCGGGAGCTTGCGAAACTCGTCCCGCATGACCGCCAGCTGCGGCGGGTCCACGTCTTCGCCCTGCGAGGAGACGGCCACCAACTCCGCCCGCACGCGCACCGTCTCCTCCGCGCCGGCGGTGCCGACGAGCAGGAGCAGCAGCGCGGTGGCGAGCCGGTGGGACATCAGAGGTCCCCGCCCTCTTCCTGGCCCTCGTTCGTCTTGGGCGTCCCGGCGTCCGCAGGCTGGGCGGCCACGTCCAGCTGCCGCTGCGGGTGGTCCACGAGGAAGATGATGGCGCCTCCGGCCTCCGCCTCCAGCACCACCGGCGAGACGTCCGGCTCGGCCTGCACGGCCTTCACCGCCATGGTGTCTGCCTTGTACCCCGCCCCGGCCGGGGTGCCGCTGCGACCGAAGCCGAGGTAGCCCACCCCCACCACCAGCGCCACGCCCACCGCGCCGGCCGCCGCCCAGCCCAGGCCTCCCTGCGGCAGCAGCGCGCCGAAGAGCCCCTCCAGCCACGCGCGCAGCGAAGGCCGGGCCGGCTCTACCTTCTCCATCACCCGGTCGGTGAAGGCCTTCCAGTCCACCTCGTCTGCCGCGGCGGTGAGCCCCGCGCGCACCAGCTGGGACCCGAGCGCCAGGTCCGCGAGCCGAGCACTGCAGTCCCCACACGCCGCGAGGTGGTCCTCCACCGCGGCCTGGTCCTCTGCGGACAGGGCCCCGTCGAGGAGGGCGGACAGTCTGGGGTGGCAGGCGCTGCAGGGTTCAGCCATGGACGTTCAACCTCGATTCAGCAGCCCGGACGAAGCCGGCTCGCCGGATATTCATGCGCGTGGATCAGCTTTCTTCCTCCCCTTGAATTTGAGCTGCATCTCCATGTATTCGCTGAGCAATTTTTGGAACTTGTTTCGCGCATCGAACACCCGGCCGGGCACCAGCGCCTCGGCCACGCCGAGCGCGGTGGCCAGCTCCGGGTAGGACAGCTGGCAGAGCTCCCGCAGCAGCAGCACCTCGCGGTGCTTCGGCGGCAGGCGGGTCAGCGCGTCCGACAGCGCCGCCTTCATCTGGTCCCGGAAGAAGGCCTCGGCGGGGTCCGGGGCGGGGGCGCGCGGGGCGGCCTTCGGGGCAGCCGGCTCCGGCGCCGCGTAGGGGCGGAACAGCTTCTCCACCTTGTCCCGGGCGTGGAACAGCCGGCTCATCACCGTCCCCTTGGGGATTTTCAGCCGCTCGGAGAGCTCCTCGTAGGAGAGCTCCTCCTGCTCGCGCAGTTGGTAGATGTCCCGGTGCTTCTCCGGTACCTGTGACACGGCGGCGTCGTGGTGCTGCTTCGCCTCTGCGGCCAGGTAGGCCCGGTCCGCCGGAAGGCCGAAGGCGGAGGCCAGCCTCCCCGGCTGGGCTTCGGGGAGCTCCGGGTGGGCCTCGTCGAACTCCTCGCGCTCCCCCCCGCTCTTCTTCCGGCGCAGCGCGTCAATGCAGACGTGGGAGGTGATGCGGAAAATCCACGTCTTGAAGGACGCGTCCCCCTTGAAGTGCTCCAGGTGGCGGTGGACCCGGAGGAACACCTCCTGGGCCGCGTCCTCCGCCTCGTCCCGGTCCTTGAGGATGCCCAGCGCCATGCCGAAGACGGGCTTCTGGTAGCGCTCCATGAGCGCGCGGAAGGCCTCGCGGTCACCGCCGCGCACCTTCTCCACGAGCTGGACATCTTCAAGGACCAAGGGGGGCGGACACTACGGAAGATCCCGCCTTGGCGTCCAGACGCCGGATGTTTCCGCCCCGGCCCGGCCCGGAATACTCTTTCCCACCCCATGTTCCTGCGCCCCGCCACCCTGGCCCTTGCGCTGGGCCTGCTCGCCGCCACCGGCTGCACCAAGGAGGACGGCGGGGTGCTCGTCCAGGTGGACGTGGCGGCGAGGGCCAGGGCGGTGTGCGTGCGGGTGGTGGCCCGGCCGGCTGCGGGCGGGCCCGAGCAGCGCACCGCCGCCATGCCGCGCGACTCTGCCCTCAAGGTGGCGCTCTATGCCTCGGAGAAGCTGGGGCGGGCCGTGGTGGTGACGGCCCGCGGCTACGCGGACTGCTCGGAGACGGCGCTGCCGGACGAGGAGAGCGCACCGGCCCGGGTGACCATCCCTTCGAGGGGAACGCAGACGGTGACGCTGTCGCTCGAGCGCAAGGTGGTTCCCGGGGACTCGGACGACGACGGCTTCGCCGCGAAGTCCGCGGGCGGTGCGGACTGCGACGACCGGGACCCCCTCACCTACCCCGGCGCGCAGGAGGCGTGCGGCGGGACGGAGGAGCTGGACCGGGACTGTGACGGCAAGCGCGGGTGCGCAGACGAGGACTGCGCCCCCTTCCCCTGCGGCAACGACGGCGGCTGCGTGGGCACCACCTGCCAGGGCTCGCTGCAGGAGGTGTGCGGGGACGGCGTGGACAACGACGCGGACGGGGACGTGGACTGCCTGGATGATGGGTGCGACGGCGAGCCCTGCAACGACGGCACCGCCTGCACCACGGGCGAGCGCTGCGGCGTGGGCGGCGTCGGCGCGCGCGCCTGCATCCCCTCCGCCCTGCCGGAGGACACCGTCCGGTGCACGAGCCCCCCGGGACCGTGCTTCCTCGGCGCGGGCACGTGCGACCCGGTGGACGGCAGCTGCCGCTATGACGTCAACCCGGACAAGGTCGACCAGGCCTGTGACGACGGCCTCGCCTGCACCGTGGGGGACACCTGCCTCGAGGACGGCGGGTGCACCGGGGCTCCGAAGGTGTGCGCGCCCTGGGGGGCCTGCTTCGGCCAGGGCACCTGCAACGCGGAGGACGGCGGGTGCGAGTACCCCGTGGTGCTCACCAACACCTGCGACGACGGGGACGCCTGCACGCTGGGAGACCGCTGCATGGCGGACGGCGGCTGCGAGCCCGCCTCCGCGGTCACCTGCGATGCCGGCCCCTGCCAGGTGAGCGCCTGCGAGAAGGCCACCGGGGTGTGCAAGGTCACCTCCAGCCGCGCCAACGGCCTGTCGTGCGAGGACGGGGACAAATGCACCTTCGGGGATGCGTGCCAGGACGGCGTGTGCGCCGGCACCCCCACCGTCTGCGAGGACGGCAACACCTGCACCGACAACACCTGCAACCCGGGAACAGGCAACTGCGACACCTCCTTCAACACCGCGGCGTGCAGCGACAACAACCCCTGCACCGTGGGGGACATCTGCAGCGCCGGCACCTGCACCGCCTCGCCCAAGGTGTGCAACGACAACAACGCCTGCACCACGGACAACTGCAACGCGACCACGGGCGCGTGCGAGACCTCTCCCGCCGCGGCGACGGTGAAGTGCACGGACAACAACCCCTGCACCGGCCCCTCCGGGGACGACTTCTGCAACGGCAGCGGCGGCTGCCTCGCCGGGACGCCGAAGAGCTGTCCGGTGACGGACGCGCAGTGCCAGGTCTCCAGCTGCGACACCACCGCTGGCAACTGCACCGCGGTGCAAAACCTGGCCAACGGCACCGCCTGCTCGGACAACGACGCCTGCACCGGCAACAACGGGACGGACAGCTGCCTCAACGGGGCCTGCACGCCGGGGGCGGCCAAGAACTGCCCGGTGATGGACGCGCAGTGCCAGACGGCCACCTGCAACACGGCCACCGGCGCATGCGGCGTGCAGGACAAGGTAAACGGCACCCTCTGCACCGACAGCGACGCATGCACCGGCGTCAACGGGCAGGACGGCTGCTCCAGCGGCACGTGCACGCCCGGGGCGAAGAAGGACTGCAGCGACGGCGTTGCCTGCACGGTGGACGGCTGCACCGCAGCGACCGGTGTGTGCACCCACACGCCGGACGCAGGGACCTGCGCGGACACCTTCTCCTGCACCGTGGACAGCTGCGACCCCACCGCCGCGTCCGGCACCACCGGCTGCGAGCAGACGCCGGAGAACACCGCGTGCGTGGCCCCCACCTGCCAGGCCGTGGTGGCCTGCATCCCCTCCAGCCCGGACGCGGACACGTCGGGCTGCGCCTTCCTGGACAAGCCGGACGGGACGGCGTGCGAGTTCACCGCCGGGGAGGCGGCTTCCGGCGTGTGCGCGGGGGCGGGCGGCACGCCCGCGGGCGCCGGCCTCGCCACCTGCATCCGGGCGTTCGGCTACGTCCCGTCCAACTTCTCCACGGGGGACACCGGCAACGTCCCGCCCACGTCCCAGCCGCTCGTGGTGGCCGCCGGCTGCACCTTCACGCTGGACACCTTCGCGCCGTCCCTCACAGCCACGGGCACCGTCACCGCCACGGGCGCCGCCTGCGTGGTGCCCCAGGGCATGCTCCCCCGGTACGTCAACCAACTGGGCGCCGCCGCCGTCCCCTCTGCCCTGCTGGCCGTCTCTGGGCTGGACATCCAGGCAGGCGGCACGCTGCGCGTCACCGGAACCACCCGCCCCGGCATCCTTGCGGTGTGGGGACATGCAACGGTGGCCGGGACGCTGGACGCCAGCGCCAGCCTCGCAACGAAGGGGCCGGGGGCAGACCCCGGTACGTGCCCCACCCCCACCGCGGCAGGCAACGGGCTCGGCGCGGCGGGCGGGGCAGGGGGCCCCAACGGGACGCAGGGCGGCACCGGCGGTTCCGGCGAGGCGACCAACACCACCTCCGCGGGAGGCGTGCCGGCCGCCTTCACCGCCAACCTCCAGCCGCTCACCGGCGGCTGCTCGGGCGGGGCGGGCGGCATTGCCACCGGGTCCAACGTGGCCGCGGCCAGCGGGGGTGGGGGCGGCGGCGGGTTGCAGCTGTCCGTCGCCGGCACGCTGTTCGTCTCCGGCCGCATCTCGGCTGCGGGAGGAGGCGGCGGAGCGGGGCTGACGTACACCAACGGCTCCCACATTGACGGGCAAGGCGGCGGTGGGGGCGGCGCCGGCGGCTCGCTGCTGCTCGAGGCGCTCACGCTGGTGCTGAAGGGCACCGCCCAGGTGACGGCCAACGGGGGCGGCGGGGGAGGCGGTGCCAAGGGCGCTGCGGTGGGCAACGGAGCGGCCGGCAACAACGGCGCGCTCAATGCGCTCAACCCCACCGTGACCTTCGTGGGCACCTCCCCGGGACAGGGGGGAGCAGGCGGGTTGAACTCCTTCGCGATGGGTTCCGACCAGAACGGCGGCGGCAATGGCGGCGCCGGCGTGGCCACCTTGCCGCTCGTCGTGTCCACCCAGGCGACCACGGGCAACCACGGCCAGGATGACCAGGGCGGCGGCGGCGATGACTCGGCGGGCGGCGGCGGCGGCGGCGGGCTCGGACGCGTCCGCATCAACAACTGGGGCAGCTTCTGCCGCGAGGCCTCCAGTCTCACCGCGCTGCCCCACAACGTGAGCCCCAACAGTGGCGGGGCCGGCCTCAGCTACTCAGCCAGCGGCGGGGCGGCCACCTCCACCCTCCCCGCCACCTCGTCCAGCTGCAACTAGCGCCTACTCCTCCGGGTTCTCCGCCCGCACGGGAGACAACTCGGACGTGGCCGGGTCCACCTCGAGCGAGAAAACTGCCGGCACCCCGTCCCGGTCCGCGTCCCCGCGCGCCACGCACCGCACCTGGCGCACCGCGTCCCCCGCTCGCTCCACCTCCACCGCGTACTGGAAGCGCACCACCCCGGGGTGGAAGCCGAGCGCCCGGAACCCCTCGTCCGCCACGAAGGGAACCGTCTCCCCCGGGGCCGGCAGGTGGGCCGGGAACGGCCCGGCCGCCACCCACTGCCCGGTGCGGGCGTGGTGCGCCGCGGCGTACTGGCACAGCTGCCGGACGTTGAGGCTGGGCTCGAGCGAGCGGCGCTGGGCGCGCACCCCGGAGGAGTACACGCCGCTCACGGCACCCCACGTGGTGAAGGCCAGCGCCGGCACCGCCACGGCCAGCAGCACCCACGCCGGGGTGCCCTTTCGCGCGGGCGGACGCGGGGACATCAGTGGACCGGCCCGTCCTCCGAGACCGTCACCGGGCCGAAGCGGGCCTCGTACTTGGCCAGGTTGTCCTGCAGCGCGGCGATGAGGCGCTTGATGTGCTTGGGGTTGGTGATGACCCGGCTGCGCACGCGGGCCACCGGCGCCTGCGGCTGCACATAGAGGAAGTCCAGGGTGAACTCCGTCTCCGTGTGGTTCACCATGGCCAGGTTCACATACGCGCCGTTGGAGATTTCATCCGGCATCTGCACCTGGAACTGCACCTCGGGGGGACGCTGGCCGTTGGACATGGAGTGGGATGAAATATCGCAGCCGGGCGCACCGTTGCTAGCCTCCCCTTCCGTGGCGAGCTCTCCGTTTGATTCCTTCGACCTGCGCCCGCCCGGGCACGAGCGGGGGTCCGTGCTGCTGCTGCACGGCTTCACCGGGAGCCCCTGGGACCTCCGCCCACTGGGGGAGGCGCTGTGCGCCGCCGGCTACCGCGCCGCCTGCCCCGTCCTGCCCGGCCACGGGGACGCCGCCGGGGACATCTCCGGGGTGACGGATCTGGAGTGGGAGGATTGCGCGGAGGGGGCGCTCCGGGCGCTCCACGCAGAGACCGGAGGACCCGTCCACGTGGTGGGGTTCTCCATGGGGGCGCTGCTCGCCGTGACGCTCGCCGCACACCACCCGGCGCGGGTGCGCTCGCTCGTCCTGCTCGCCCCGGCGCTGCGCGCGCAGGACCGCGGCATGGACTGGTTCCGCCGCCTGCGGCTCTTGCCGCTGGAGCGCCTCCGCCCCTGGGTCATCAAGGAGGACACCGACATCCGCGACGAGGCCGTGCGCGCCGCGGCGCCGCTCATGCCGCGCTGGCCCTTGGGCTGGCTGCGCGGGCTGCTGACGCTGCAGTCCCGCGCCGCGGCGCTGGCCCCGGGCGCGCGGGCCCCTGCCCTGCTGGTGGCCGCGGACCGGGACGCCGTGGTGGACCTCTCCGGCATCCGCGC
>VGRA01000109.1 GCA_016875515.1 Deltaproteobacteria bacterium
CCCCTCCGCCACGTGCGTCAACGGCAGCTGCTTCCCCAACGACTGCACCAACCAGCTCTGCCCGGACGGGCAGCTGTGCAGCAACGGCGGCTGCGTGCTCGTCACCTGTGCGGGCGTCACATGCCCCACCGGCACCGTCTGCGCCCAGGACGGGGTGTGCGCGCCGGTCGCCTGCAACGGCACCCCCTGCCCAGAGGGCACCGCCTGCGACAGCAGCGGCGCCTGTGTGCCCCTCGCCTGCTACGGCGTGCAGTGCGAGCCGGGCCAGTCCTGCGAGGCGGGCGCGTGCGTGGGCTGCACCGGCAGCGAGTACCTCGACGGTGGCACCTGCGCCCCGAAGCAGCCGGCAGGCGCCTCGTGCGGGAGCGACGCGGCCTGCGCCCCCGGATTCTGCGTGGACGGCACCTGCTGCGAGTCCCGCTGCGGCGGCGCCTGCGCCCGCTGCGACGGCAAGGTGAAGGGCACCTGCGCCCCGGTGGACGCCGGCACCGCGGACCCGCTCTGCTCGGGCGCCCTGTGCACCGCCACCGGCAGCTGCGCAGTGGGCTGCAGCAGCACCGCGGACTGCGCCCCCGGGGCCGAGTGCGTGGGCAACGCCTGCGTGCAGAAACTGGCCCCCGGCCAGGCCTGCACCCGCGCCGCGGACTGCGCCTCGGGCTTCTGCGCGGACGGCGTCTGCTGCGACTCGGCCTGTGGCAGCGCCTGTGACCGGTGCGACCGCCCGGGCTTTGCCGGCACCTGCGGCCCCGCCCAGGCCGGCACCCAGGGGACGCCCACCTGCGCGCCGTTCGCCTGCAACGGGGCGCTCACCACCTGCCCCACCGGCTGCACGAAGAACAGCGAATGCGACGCGGCGAACCGCTGTCTGCAGGGCCAGTGCATCCCGCGCAAGTCCAACGGCCAGTCCTGCCAGCAGGCGGCCGAGTGCCTCTCCAGCCACTGCGTGGACGGCGTCTGCTGCGAGTCCAGCTGCCTCGGCGGCTGCAACAACTGCGCGGTGCCGGGGGCGGTGGGGCTCTGCAGCACCTTGCCCGCGGGCAGCCCCGGCCAGCCTGCCTGCGGCGGCGCCACCTGCGACGGCCAGTCCGGGGACTGCCCCGGGGCCTGCAGCTCCACGCAGGGCTGCCCCGAGGGGACCTTCTGCCAGGCCCCCGCGTGCGTGCCGCTCAAGGCGCAGGGCACCGCGTGCGCTTCTGCGGCCGTGTGCGCCACGGGCGCGTGCGCGGACGGGGTCTGCTGCAACACCCCCTGCGCCGGCGCGTGCGACCGCTGCGACGGCACCGGCACCACGGGCACCTGCCTGCCGGTGGCCTCGGGCGCGCCGGGGACGCCCAGCTGCTCGCCGCTCGCCTGCAATGGCTCGCTGGAGGACTGCCCCCAGCCCTGCGGAAAGGACAGCGAGTGCGCGCACGGGGCCTTCTGCCGCAACGGCTTCTGCGCGCTGAAGCGTCCCCTCGGCGTGGCGTGCGGTGCGGCCAATGAGTGCGGCTCGGGGCAGTGCGTGGACGGCGTCTGCTGCGACTCGGGCTGCGCCGGGGCCTGCCGCTCCTGCGCGGTGCGCGGTGTGGTGGGCACCTGCACCTCGTGGCTGTCCGGCACGGACCCGGACGCCGAGTGCGGCGGGCTGTACTGCGCCAACTCGGGCTGCGCCGCCAGCTGCAGCAAGGACAGCCAGTGCAAGCCCGGGCTGTACTGCGCCGCCGGCAGCTGCGCCCCGCGCAAGGCGGCCGGGGCCAGTTGCGCCGCCGCCAACGAGTGCATCACCGCCTCGTGCGTGGACGGCGTCTGCTGCGACACCGGCTGTGCCGGCACCTGCGAGGCCTGCAACGTGGCCGGGAAGGTGGGCACCTGCTCGCCGCTCGCGGCAGGCACGGACACCGGCAGCGAGTGCGGCGCCACCTGGTGCAGCGGCACGGCCAGCAACTGCCGGCAGGGCTGCGCCGACAACGCGGACTGCAAGCCCACCGCGTTCTGCAGCGGCGGTACCTGTGCCCCGCGCCGCGCCAATGGTGACACGTGCGCCAGCGGCACCGAGTGCGCCTCAGGCATGTGCGCGGACGGCGTCTGCTGCGCCGGGGCCTGCGCCGAGACGTGCCAGGCCTGCAACCTGCCGGGGAAGCTGGGGACCTGCAGCCCGGTGCCCGCGCGTGCGGACCCGGCCGGCGAGTGCGGCCGCGCCTACTGCTCCGGTGCCAACGCCTGCAGCGCCCCGTGCACCGGGGACGGCGACTGCAAGGCGGGGAACCACTGCGCGGGCGGGACCTGCACGGCCAACGCCTCCAACGGGGCGGCGTGCACCGAGGGACGCACCTGCGCCTCCGGCACCTGCGCGGACGGGGTGTGCTGCGGCAGCGCGTGCGGCGGGACGTGCGAGGCGTGCAACCTCTCCGGCAAGGCGGGCACCTGCAGCCCTGCGCCCGCGCGCTCGGACGTGGCCGGCGAGTGCGGCCGGACGTTCTGCGCAGGGACGGCGGCGGCGTGCCTGGCCGCGTGCGCGGTGGACGGGGACTGCAAGGCGGGCAGTTACTGCGAGGGCGGCGCCTGCGTGGCCCTCAAGGTGACGGGCAGCCCCTGCGCCTCCGCGAGCAACTGCGCCTCCGGCCAGTGCGTGGACGGCTTCTGCTGCGGGAGCGCGTGTGGCGGCGCCTGCGAGTCCTGCAACGTGCCGGGGGCGCTCGGCACCTGTACCCCCATGGCGCGCGGGACGGACGCGGCGGGCGAGTGCGGCCGCACCTACTGTGCCGGCACCGCGGCCTGCATCCCCACCTGCAGCGGGGACACGGACTGCAAGGCCCAGAGCTACTGCGCACAGGGCACGTGCACGGCGAAGAAGGCCAACGGCACGTCCTGCTCGGGCGCGGGGGAGTGCACCTCCGGCTTCTGCTCGGACGGCGTCTGTTGCGACGGCGCCTGCGGCGGCGCCTGCCGGGCCTGCAACCTCTCCGGGCGCGCCGGGGCCTGCTCGCCCTACCCGGCAGGGACGGACCCGCAGGCTGAGTGCGGGCTCGCCCAGTGCAGCGGGGCAGGGGCCTGCGCCTCGCCCTGCGCGTCCAACGCGGACTGCAAGCTGAACGCGGCATGCATCGGGACGACGTGCGTGGGGCAGAAGGCCGATGGCCAGGCGTGCGCGCTGGACGCGGAGTGCCTGGGCAACCGGTGCGTGGACGGCGTCTGCTGCGCCACCGCGTGCAACGGGGCATGCGAGGCGTGCAACGCGGCGGGCAGTGAGGGCACCTGCGCCCCGGTGGCCGCCCGCACGGACCCGGCGGGCGACTGCGGCCTGACCCTGTGCAGCGGCACGCTCGGCTGCATCCTGGCGTGCAACGTGGACGCGGACTGCAAGAGCGGCGCGCGCTGCGTGGCGCTGGACGGCGGGACGAAGGCCTGCGTGGGCAAGCTGGACGACGGCCAGTCCTGCAGCGGCCCCGGCGAATGCAAGTCCGGCCAGTGCGCGGACGGGTATTGCTGCGGCAGCGCGTGCGCGGGTGGCTGCGAGTCCTGCGGCCTGCCCGGGCTGAAAGGGACGTGCACGCCGCGGCAGGCGCGGACGGACCCGGAGTTGGCCTGCGGGCTGACGCTGTGCGCGGGCGGGGCGGGCTCCTGCATCGTCACCTGCGGGGGGGACGCGGACTGCAAGCCGGGGAGCTTCTGCAAGGCGGGCGCCTGCACCGGGGCGCAGGCGAACGGGCAGACCTGCACCCAGGGCAGCCAGTGCCTCTCCGGCCAGTGCGTGGACGGGGTGTGCTGCAACGGCGCTTGCGCAGCGGGGTGCTTCGCGTGCAACGTGACCGGCAAGGTGGGCGCCTGCAGCCCGGTGCCGGTGGGAACGGACCCGGCCGGGGACTGCGGCGCCAACACCTGTAACGGCTCGGGGAGCTGCCTCTCCGAGTGCAACTCGGACAGCCAGTGCGGAGTGGGCTTCCTCTGCGTGGGCGGGGCGTGCGTGGCGAAGTTCTCGCCGGGCGCGTCCTGCAGCGCGGCGGGACAGTGCGCGTCGGGCCTGTGCGTGGACGGGGTGTGCTGCGGCAGCGCCTGCGGTGGCACGTGCGAGGCCTGCAACGTCCCCGGCAGCGCAGGCACCTGCATTGCGCTGCCGGACGGGGAGGACCCGGCGGGCGAGTGCGGCGCCGCGGTGTGCAATGGAAACAAGGGCTGCCGGCAGGGCTGCGCGCTGGACGCGGACTGCAAGGCCGGCTTCATCTGCGACAACGGCACGTGCGCCAGCAAGAAGGCGCTCGGGACCGCCTGCACAGCGGCGAGCCAGTGCGCGTCAGGGCTGTGCGTGGACGGTGTCTGCTGCAACAGCGGGTGCAGCGGGGACTGCCGGGCCTGCAACCTCTCCGGGGCGGAGGGCACGTGCACCAACCTGCCCGCGGCGCTGACGCCGGGCGGGGAATGCGGCACCTACGCCTGCGACGGTGCGGGGACGTGCCGGGTCTCCTGCTCCACGGGCGCGGACTGCAAGGTGGGAAGCACCTGCACGGGTGGGATGTGCGTTGCGGGGGGAGCCAAGTCGCAGGGCCAGGCGTGCGGCGCGGCGGCCGAGTGCGCCTCCGGCTTCTGCGTGGACGGCGCCTGCTGTGACTCCGCCTGCACCGGGGACTGCATGTCCTGCAACCAGTCCGGCAAGGTGGGGACCTGCTCGCCGGCCGCGGCCAACGCGGACCCGGAGCTGGAGTGCGGCACCGCCACGGCGGGCAGCTACTGTACGGGCGCCACGCCCACGCTGCCGGCGTCCAGCTGCACCACCTCCTCGGATTGCGTGACGCTGACCGCCACAAATTGCACGAGCAGTTCCAACTGCGCCGGCAAGCCGTGCGTGGGGGGGAAGTGCGCGGCGGCCTTCGAGTTCTGCGTGGCGGGCAGGTGTACCAAGGGCTGCACCACCGGCGCGGACTGCGCCGCGGGCCTGGCCTGCAGCTCGGGCAAGTGCACCAGGGCGTGCACGGGCGCGGCAGACTGCGGCGCAGGCCAGCTCTGCGTGGGGGGCGCCTGCACCTCCACAGCGTGCGTGGTGAACTGCAGCGGCAACGCCCAGTGCAAGAACGCCTCTTGCACCACGCCGTCGGGGGACACCGTGGGCTTCCGCTACTGCGGCAGCCGCGCGGCGGGCGTGCCGTGCACCACCGCGCTCGAGTGCGGCAGCCGCAACTGCGTGGACGGCGTCTGCTGCGACAGCGCGTGCACGGGCACCTGCCGCGCCTGCAACCAGACCGGCACCTGGGGCACCTGCGTGTCCAACACGGACTGCCCGGCGGGCACCACCTGCGTGCAGGGCAGCGGCGGGGCACGCACCTGCGTCTTCTCCGCCGGCACCTGCGCCACCGTGCCGCTGCGGGCGGACCCGGACGCCGAGTGCAACCGCAATTACTGCAGCGGGGCCACCACGGGCTCTACTCCGGTCACCTACAGCTCTGCCTGCACCTCAGGCTGCGCCTCCAGCGCGGACTGCAAGGCGGGCAGCTACTGCAGCGGCGGGGCGTGCGTGGCGCAGCTGGCCGCGGGCGCCGCCTGCACCGCCTCCGCGCAGTGTGCCTCGGGGTTCTGCGCGGACGGGGTGTGCTGCACGTCTGCCTGTGGCGGCAGCTGCCACTCCTGCGCGGTGGCCGGGACGCTGGGCTTCTGCGTCAACCATGGCCGCGGCACGGACCCGGAAGGCGCCTGCGGCGGCAACACCTGCGACGGCGCGGGGGCGTGCCAGTCCGGCTGCGCCTCCAACGCGGACTGCAAGCCCGGCTCGCGCTGCGCGGGAGGCGCCTGCACGGCGCTGAAGCTGAACGGCGAGGCGTGCGCGGTGGGAACCGAGTGCAGCTCCGGCGCCTGTGCGGACGGGGTGTGCTGCAACAGCGCCTGCAGCGGCGCGTGCAAGGCGTGCAACCTGGTGGGCCTCCTGGGCACCTGCTCGCCGCTCCCTGCCCGGACGGACCCGGCGGGCGAGTGTGGCAACGCCACCTGCAGCGGCACCGGCACCTGCCTCGCATCCTGCAACGGGGGCGCTGACTGCAAGGCGGGCAGCTTCTGCCAGTCCGGGACGTGCGGTCCGAAGAAGGTGCTGGGGGCAGGCTGTGGCGCGGGCAGCGAGTGTGCCTCCGGATTCTGCGCGGACGGGGTGTGCTGCAACGGCCCCTGCACCGCGGGGTGCGACCGCTGCAACCTGCTGGGCGCGGTGGGCACCTGCAGCGTGGCCCCCGCCGGTGCCACCCCCTCGCCCGCGTGCGGAGGGCTGCTGTGCACCGGGGACGCCATCACCTGCCCGGCCAGCTGCGACGAGACGGCGGACTGCGAGGCGGGCTTCCGGTGCACCGGCGGGGCGTGCCAGCCGAGGCAGCAGAACGGCGCTCCCTGCATGTCGGACGCGGCGTGCGACAGCCTGCACTGCGCAGACGGCGTCTGCTGCGACACCCCCTGCAGCGGCACCTGCATGGCGTGCAACCAGGCCGGGAAGTCCGGCGCTTGCTCGCCGGTCCCGGCCGGGACGGACCTGGAGGCGGAGTGCGGCAGCGGCCTCTGCGACGGGGCGGGAGCGTGTGACGCCGCGTGCGCCTCGGCAGCGGAGTGCAAGCCGGGCGGTGGCTGCACCGCGGGCACCTGTACGGGCGGCGAAAGCAACGGCAGCGGCTGCGTGTCCGGCGCCGAGTGTGCCTCGGGACTCTGCGTCAACGGCGCCTGCGCGGCTGCGGGCAACTGCACCTCGGGGGCCACCTGCAGCGGGGCGAAGGGCAACGGCCTGTCCTGTGGCAGCGGCGCGGACTGCGCCTCCGGCTTCTGCACGGATGGTGTCTGCTGCGGCAGCGCGTGCGGCGGCGGGTGCGAGGCCTGCAACCTCCCGGGCTACAAGGGCGGCTGCACGCCCTACGCGGCGGGGACGGACCCGGAGGCCCTGTGCGGCACCGCCACCTGCAACGGCGACGGGGCCTGCGCCAGCCCGTGCGTGGCGGACTGGGCCTGCAAGACGGGGCGGTACTGTAATGGTGGCAACTGCGCCCCGGTGCGGGCGGTGGGCGAGTCCTGCGCGCGGGACGCGGCCTGCGCCACCGGCCACTGCACGGACGGGGTGTGCTGCGGCACCTCCTGCACGGGCCCGTGCGAGGCCTGCAACGCCCCGGGTGCGGCGGGGGCGTGCGTGCCCTACACGTTCGCCACGGACCCGGTGGACGAGTGCGGCGCCTCCACCTGCACGGGCTCGGGCAGCTGCCTGCCCGGCTGCGGCGCGGGCGGCTGCGAGGCCGGCGCTGGCTGCGTGGGCAACACCTGCGTCGGTACCGAGGCGGAGGGGAGCGGGTGCGCCTCCGGGGCCGAGTGCGCGTCGGGGTTGTGCGTCAACGGCGCCTGCGCGCCCGCGGGCAGCTGCACGCAGGGGGCGCTCTGCAGCGGTGCGAAGGGCAATGGCGCCGCGTGCTCCGCTGCGTCCGACTGCGCCTCGGGCCAGTGCGTGGACGGGGTGTGCTGCGACCGCGCCTGCGACGGCACCTGCGAGGCGTGCAACGTGCCCGGGGACGTGGGCGGCTGCACCCCGTACGCGGCCGGCATGGACCCGGCGAACGAGTGCGGCGCCGCCACCTGCAGCGGGATGGCCAGCTGCGAGTCGCCGTGCCTCGTGGACTCGGACTGCAAGGCAGGCAACCACTGCTCTTTCGGAGCCTGCGTGCCGCGGCGGCCGGCCGGGGCAACGTGCTTCCGCGCCGCGGACTGCACCTCCGGCTTCTGCGCGGACGGGGTGTGCTGCGGCAGCGCCTGCGCGGGGCCGTGCGAGGCCTGCAACCGGCCCGGCAGCGT
>VGRA01000110.1 GCA_016875515.1 Deltaproteobacteria bacterium
TGTTCCTGCCGCTCAAGTCCACCGGCCGGGAGTCCGAGTGATGAAGCTGCTCTTGAGCTGCGCGCTCGCCGCGCTCATGTGGATCCCCGCGCCGGCGCTGGCGCAGCAGGCCAGCGAGGACGAGGCCGGTGACGTGTCCGAGGTGGACAAGGACGCGGTGGGGCCGCTGCGGGATCGGGTGCGGCCGGTCTCCGGCCACCTCCTGGTGGAGAAGGGGCGCTTCGAGCTTTCCCCGTTCGCCTCCCTCAGCTTCCGCGACGCCTTCTTCACCAAGTACATTCTCGGCTTGCAGGCCACCTACCACCTGGCGGACACCTGGGCGGTGTCTGCCCGGGGCAGCTACGCGCTCTCCCGGGTGTCCGGCGTGGCCCAGGTGTGCACCACCTCCGCGGACGCGGTGCGCGGCTGCCAGCCGCCGGCGTTCGACCAGCTGAACGGGCGTGCCCCGGGGCAGCTGACCCTGCTTGCCGGCGCGGAACTGCAGTGGGCGCCCATCTACGGAAAGGTGGCGTTGGTGGCCGAGCGGTTCGCCCATTTCAAGATGTACGGGCTGGCCGGCCCCACCTTCGTCGGGTACCAGGGGCCCACCGCGGTTCCCGGCGTGAGCCAGGCCAACGCCACCGTGGGCGGCTCGCTGGGGGTGGGGTTCCGCTTCGTCCTGAACCGGTTCCTCGCGGTCCGCGCAGAGTTGCGGGATCTCGTCTACGTGGAGCAGGTGACCTCGCTGACCAGCGAACTCCGCCAGCAGTTCCTCTTCGAGTTGGGGCTGTCCGTCTTCCTGCCCACCTCCGTCCAGGAGGGGTGAGTCCATGCACCGCCTGCTCTTTGCCGCCGCCGTTGCCCTCCCGCTGCTCCTGGGCGCCTCCGCGTCCGCCCAGTTCCAGGGGCTGAACCTGGGGGGCAAGAAGTCCCAGAAGAAGCCGGACAAGAAGAAGGAGGACGGCAAGAAGGGGGAGGCCGCCGCCGGTGAAGAGGCGCCTGCACAGAAGGACGCGGCCTCGGAAGACGGGCTCGCCCTGCCGAAGCTGGAACTGGGCGCTCCGCCCGCCGAGCCGAAGAAAGAGGAGAAGAAGGAGGAGAAGAAGGAGCGCAAGGCCGCGCCGAGGCAGGCGGCGGTGAAGGAGGCCCCGCCCGCGGACCGCGCCAAGCTGGACACCTCCCTCTCGCTGTTCAAGGCGGAGAAGTACGAGGAGGCCGCGCTCGCCGCGTTCGACGTGCTGCAGGACCCGGCGCTCGGCTCGCTGCACCAGGAGGCGCGCTTCCAGATGGCCAAGGCGCTGTACCGCCTGGGGCTCTACCACTCGGCCCTGGGGCAGCTGTCCCTGGTGCTGTCCGCGGGCGAGCAGGACCCGTTCTTCAAGCCGGCGCTCGAATGGCTCTTCTTCATCAGCCACAAGACGGTCAACGAGACGGTCATCCTGGACGAAATTGCACGCTACGCGAACGTCCGCTTCCCGGAGAAGTTCCAGAACGAGTTCCGCTACCTGCTGGCCCGCTACCACGTGGTGCGCGGCCGGGCGCTGGACCAGGTGGAGCAGCGGCAGGAGGCTGACCGCAGCTTCGGCGAGGTGAAGCGGCTGGTGCTGCTCATCCCGCGGGAAGATCCGTTCTACCCGCGTGCGCGCTACCTGGAGGCGCTCGCCTGGTTCCGGGAGAACTCCGAGACCGGCTTCAAGCGCGCGGTGGAGTCCTTCAAGGACGTGGTGCGGCTGACGCGCCCCGCGCCGGGCAAGCGCGCGGACGCGGCGAAGATCGACCAGTCGCTGCGCGAGATCGCCTTCATGCAGTTGGCCCGCACCCACTACGGCCACCGGCAGAACCGCAGCGCGCTCTACTACTACGGGAAGGTCGAGCGCGGGTCCGGCCCGTGGCTGGAGTCCCTCTTCGAGGCGTCGTGGGCCAACTACCGCATTGGCCAGTACGAGCAGGCGCTGGGAAACCTGGTGACGCTCAGCTCCCCGTTCTTCCGGGACGAGTACTTTCCCGAGGCGCTCATCCTCAAGGCGGTCATCTATTACGAGAACTGCCGCTACCGCGAGAGCGCGGTGATCCTCGACGAGTTCGAGCGCATCTACCAGCCGGTCTACGCGGAGCTGGACAGCCTGCTGCAGAAGGACCTGGAGGCCACGGCCTACTACGAGGTCCTCTCGGACGTGCAGCGCCGCAACCGCCGGGGCATCCAGCCCTCCGGCACGGACAAGGTGCTGGAGCGGGTGCTGAACCTGGCGCTCTCGGACAAGGATCTGCACAAGACCAACGAGTCCATCCTGGAACTGGAGGCGGAGATGGACGCCTACGGCAAGCGCGGGGACGGCTTCCGGTTCAGCGGGCTCGCCAGGGACATGGCCGAGCAGCTCAAGGGGCAGCGCGCCGTGCTCATGAAGAAGGCGGGGCTGATGGCCCGGGGCAAGCTGGAGAGCGAGCGGGTGGCGCTCAAGCGGCTGCTCAACAACGGGCTGCGCATCAAGTTCGAGACCACCAGCAAGGAGAAGGAGTTCCTCGAGGCCTCGCTGCAGGCAGACGGCAAGGTGGACCTGGTGCGGGACTACCGGTACTCGGTGGCCGTGGCGGATGACCAGCTTTACTGGCCGTACGAGGGCGAGTACTGGCGCGACGAGCTGGGCACGTACCAGTACACGCTGACCAAGGGCTGCAGGGACCGCGCGCGCCCCACGGGCAAGGTGGAGTAGCGGGGGCGGGGCATGGAAGGGGCTGCCAGCCGGCGGGCGCTCGGGACCCTCTTCGGGATCGTACTGCTGGACCTGCTCGGCTTCGGCCTGGTCGTGCCGCAGCTGGGCATCTACGCGCAGGCCTATGCGGCGCCCCCGTGGCTGGTGGGGCTGCTGATGGCCACCTACTCGCTGCTGCAGCTGCTGTCTGCCCCGGTGCTCGGGGCGCTCTCGGACCGGTACGGCCGCAGACCGGTGCTGCTGCTGAGCCTGGGCGGCAGCGTGGTGGGGTACGTGCTGTTCGCGTGGGCAGACTCGCTCGCGTGGCTGTTTGCCGCCCGCGTGCTGGACGGCATCACCGGGGGCAACATCTCCACGGCGCAGGCCTACATCGCGGACGTCACCACGGCGGAGAGCCGCGCGAAGGGGATGGGGATGGTGGGGGCGGCGTTCGGGTTGGGGTTCGTGCTCGGGCCCGCGGTGGGCGGGATGTTGGGGGCATGGGGAGGGAACCTCGCCATTGGCGCAGCGGCGGCCGGCCTGTCCGCGCTGGCGCTGCTGGCCACCTGGGCTTGGCTGCCCGAGTCCCGCCAGCAGGGCGCAGCGGCCGGGGAGCGCCCCTCCGTCCGGATCGTGCTCGCCGTGCTGCGGCTGCCGGGGCTGGGGGCGGCGCTGCTGCTCTCCCTCACCTTCCTGTGGGGCTTCAGCATGATGGAGGGGACGTTCTCGCTGTTCCTCGTGGCCCGGCACCTGGGCGCCCCCCCGGGCGGCGCGCTCGCCCCGGAGCTGGCCCGGCGGGCCTCGTGGCTCTCCGGCTGGTTGTTCCTGGCGGTGGGGGTGGTGTCCGCCGTGGTGCAGGGGGGGCTCATCGGCCGCCTGCGGGCGCGCTGGGGCGAGCTCAGGCTGGCCGGGGCGGGGCTCCTGCTGGTGGGGCTGGGGCTGGCCGGCATCCCGGCGGCGCCCTCCTACGGCTGGCTGTTCCTGCCCATGGCGGTGCTGGCGCTGGGCAGCGCGCTCACCAGCCCGTCGCTGTCCGCGTGGGTGTCCCTGCGCGCGCCGGCGGACCGGCAGGGCGAGGTGCTGGGGGCCTACCAGTCCATGGGCTCGCTGGGGCGGCTGCTGGGGCCGGCCAGCGGCGGCGCCCTGTTCTCCGGGGCCGGAGCCGTGGCACCCTTCGCCGTGGCGGCGGGGATGATGGTGGCGGGGTGGGGCATGCTGCGGCGGATGAGGCACACGGCGTAGCGGGCGCCACGGCGTCCCGCGCGCAGACGGAGGCGGCGTGGACAGCGGGGTGACGCTGGCGTTTGACGTGATGGGCGGCGACGCGGGCCCCGAGGAGGTGGTCCGCGGGGCGGCCGCGCTGACGCTGGAGAAGTCGGACGTCAGCGTGGTTCTGGTGGGGGACGGCGCGGCCATTGACGCGTCGCTGGGCAAGGTGCGCCACCAGGCCGAGCGGATCTCCGTGCACCACGCACCGGACTGGGTGCGCCCGGGCGAGAAGCCGGGGCCTGCGCTGGAGGAGCGCCCCTCCGCTTCCATCCTCGTCGCGGCGAAGCTGGTGGCAGGCGGGGAGGCGCACGCGCTCGTGTCTGCCGGGAACACCGGGGCCGGGGTGCTGGCCTGCGCGCGCCACTTCCAGCTGCTGCCGGGCGTGCGGCGGGCGGCGCTGGCGGCGGTGTACCCCACGCACCGGCTGCACGGGGAGAAGCAGGATCCCTTCTCGCTCATCCTGGACGTGGGGGCCACGGTGGGGGTGACGGCGGAGGATCTGGTGGGCTTCGCGGTGATGGGGAGCGCCTATTCGCGGATCATCTCCCGAAACCCGTCCCCCCGGGTGGCGCTGCTCAGCAACGGCACCGAGCCGCAGAAGGGGCCGCCGGAGGTGGTGGCCGCGCACCAGCTGCTCCGGGCGCTGCCGGGCATCCAATTCGTGGGCAACGTGGAGGGGGTGGACATCCCCCGCGGCACGGCAGACGTGGTGGTGTGTGACGGCTTCGTGGGGAACGTCAGCCTGAAGATGCTGGAGGGGATCTCCGAGACGGTGATGGAGTTGGCCCGGTACGCGTACAAGGAGAAGGTGCTCTGGCGCGCGGGGCTGGCCATGCTGTCGTCCGGCATCAAGCGGCTGAAGGATCTCACGGACTGGGAGCAGTACGGCGGGGCGCCGGTGCTGGGGTTCGACCGTCTCTTCATCAAGGCCCACGGGCGCAGCCGGGCCCACGCCATCAGCAACGCGGGGAAGGTGGCGGCGCGGGCGGTGCGGCATGATCTCGCCGGGGTCATCCAGGCGGGGCTGAAGGCGTGAGCGGCGAGCGGGACGTGGCGCAGGCCTCCCCGCGGCGCATCTACCGCTGGGACCTGGACAAGACCTACCTGCAGACGGAGTTCGACTCGCTGAAGGATCTCGTCCGCACCGCGCTCCAGGAGGCGCACGAGAAGCGGGCGGTGCCCGGGGCAGCGGCGCTCATCCGAGAGCTGCGCAGCCGGGGGGACAGCTGGCTCGCCATCGTCAGCGGGAGCCCCACGCAGATGCGCGCGGTGCTGCAGGAGAAGCTGCTGCTGGACGGGATCACCTGGGACGAGTTCGTGCTGAAGGACAACGTCCGCAACATCCTGCGCGGCCGCTTCCGGGCCCTGCGGGGGCAGGTGGGCTACAAGCTGCCGGTGCTGCTCGAGTCCCGGCTGCGCGCCCCCGCCGAGGCGCAGGAGGTGCTCTTCGGGGACGACGCGGAGGCGGACGCCTTCATCTACTCGCTGTACGCGGACCTGCTGGCCGGCCGGGTGGACGACCGGGTCCTCTCGCGCGTGCTGGAGGAGGCCGGCGTCTACCCGGACGACCAGGCGCGGGTGCGCGCGGCGTGGAAGGCCCTGCCGCCGGCGGACCCGGTGCGCCGCATCTTCATCCGGCTGGACCGGCGCACCCCGCCCGCGGCCTTCGCCCGGTACGGTCCGCGCGTGGTGCCGGTCTTCAACTACTTCCAGGCGGCCCTGGTGCTGATGGCGGACGGGGAGCTCACCGCGCCGCAGGTGCTGCGTGTGGCCCTGGAGTTGGTGCAGACGGCGGGGTTCAACCTGCTGATGCTGACCAATTCCTTCCAGGACCTGGTGCGGCGCGGGTTCCCGGTGGCGGACGTGGCGCACGGGCTGGTGCAGGCGCTCGAGGGGCCCGACGCGCTGCTTGCGGCGCTCCGGCCCGTCCCGGACATCATCGCGGCGTTCAGCAACCGGGTGGCCGCGCTGGGGGCCACCCCGCCGCCGCTGCCACCGGTGACGGTGGACTACCTGGCCCTGCTGGCGGACGCGTTGCCCGGGACGCACAAGGGGCGGCGGCAGCCGTAGCCGGGGCGGGGAACATGCGGTATGTAGGCACCGCCCCGGGGAGCCCCCTGGCGCCCGCGCCGCGGGTCAGCCGGCAGGTCCCGGGCGGAACGTCACGAAAGCCCAGGAGCCGCACGCTTTGTCCAACGAGAACGCAGATCCCCAGTCCGCCCCCATCCGGGCGGATGCGCAGCCCCCCGTCACCCCTGGGGCCGAGCCGGAGCCCTTGGAGCTGGAGGCGGACGAACTGGACGAGGTGGAGGACGACGGCCCCGAGGACTCCGAGCCGGGGGCCGAGGTGGGCGGGGTGGACGTGGCCGACTTCGGCGGCCTGGCGGAGGTGGCCCCGGGGGAGGTGCTGACGGTGGGGGACACGGGCGAGCGCCCGCCGGAGGTGCTGGTGGACGAGCCGGCCGAGCCGCTGCCCGAGCTGGAGGGGAAGACCGAGTCCGGGGAGCCGGCGGAGATCAACCCGGCGCTGCTGGATCCGGACGCGGTGAAGGTGGTGCACCGGCTGCGCTCGCACGGGTTCGAGGCCTACTTCGTGGGCGGCTGCGTGCGGGACCTGCTGGTGGGTCTCAAGCCCAAGGACTTCGACGTGGCCACGTCCGCCACGCCGGACGAGGTGCGGGACATCTTCCGCAACTGCCGGCTGATAGGCCGGCGCTTCCGGCTGGCGCATGTCTATTTCAAGGGCGGGAAGGTCATCGAGGTCTCCACCTTCCGCCGCAGTCCCGGGGACGCGCTGCCGGACACGGTGGCGCCCACCGTGGAGACTGCCGCAGAGCTGGCCTCCGAGGAGGGGAAGGCGGAGGACCTCCTCATCACCACGGACAACGTCTTCGGCACCGCGGAAGAGGACGCGCGGCGGCGGGACTTCACCGTCAACGCGCTGTTCTACGACGTGGGCGCGGGCAAGGTGATTGACTTCGTGCGCGGCCGGAGGGACCTGGACCGGCAGCTCATCCGCACCATCGGGGACCCCGAGGTGCGGCTGCGCGAGGACCCCGTGCGCCTCATCCGCGGCGTGCGCTTCGCCAGCAAGCTGGGGTTCGACATTGATCCCCGCACCTACGCGGCCATGGAGGGGGCGGTGGAGGAGCTGCCGCGCTGCGCCCCGCCCCGGCTGCTGGAGGACACCTTCCGCGTGCTGCGCGGGGGCATCTCCGAGCCCGCGCTCAAGCTGCTGTCCGCGCTGGACGCGCTCCAGGTGCTGCTCCCGCCGGTGGACGAGTTCCTCAAGCGGGGAGGGCCCGCGGTGGAGCAGGTCTTCTACGCCCACGCCCGCGCGCTGGACGCGCGGTTCAAGGCGGGGGGCACGTTCGAGGACGCCATGCTGCTCGCGGTCCTGCTCCAGCCGCTGTGCGAGGGCGCGCCCGTTGACGAGGGGCAGGGCGGCGAGGGGCGGCCGCAGGTAGCGCAGGCCGTGGAGGAGCTGCTCGCGCAATTGGTACGCACCGCGCGCCTGCCCCGCCGCATCGCGGAGCGCTGCCGCATGCTCCTGTTCGCGCAGCGGACGCTCTCCGGCAAGCGGCGGCGCCGTGGCTCGCTCGCCTCCTTCCGGCGGCACCCGCTGTTCCTGGAGGCGCTCGTCGTCTTCGAGATCTCGGTGGAGGCCACGGGCCAGCACGCGGAGGCGCTCGCGCGGTGGAAGGAAGGCGGCGTTCCGGAGTCTGCGCCCGGCGCCCCCAGCCCGGGCGGCGAGGGGCGCGGGCGGCGGCGGCGTCGGCGTCG
>VGRA01000111.1 GCA_016875515.1 Deltaproteobacteria bacterium
CACCGTGTCCCCCTTGGGGGAGAGCCCGCCGGCCACCACCATCCCGCCGTCCGAGAGCGCCAGCGCGGCAAAGTCCGTGCGCGTGGTGGCGAGCGAGCGCGTGGTGAGCACCCCGTCCGCGTAGAACTCCACGGTCCCCACCGGCGCCCCGCTCGTGTCACGGCCGCCCACCGTCACCAGCGTCCCGTCCTGCAGCACCACCACCCGGGGGTCCAGCCGGGGCAGGAAGGTACCGGACGACTCCACCGGCATCCCCACCACCCCGCCCGCGCAGCTGCACCGCCCGGAGATGCACGTCAGGCCGCCCGCCTGGCACCCGCGGGACTCGCACTCGGGGTCATGGCAGTCGGCCAAGCCGTCCGCGTCGTCGTCCACCCCGTTGTCACACACCTCGCGCACCCCGGGCTGCTCGGCGCGGCGGGTGGGGACGAGCGTCAACTTCAGCGAAGAGCCCTCCCCCTCCGCGAGCGCCACCTCGCCGGAGGCAGTTGCCACCACCTCGCCCCGCCAGGTGGCGCTGGCGCTCACCTGCAGCGCCATCCCCGCCGCAGTGGACTTGCCCGAAACGAAGTTCACCTTGAGCGGAAGGCGCAGGTCCGCCCCCTCCACGCTGATTACCCCGAGCGCGACGCCGCTCTCCTCCACCCGGGCAATGACGTCCACCCTGTCCACGTCCACCCCGGGAAGGAGCGTTGAGCTCACCTCCACCTGGGTACCGCCGGGTGCCGGTTCATGGCAGGCAGCCAACGGGAGGAGAAGGGTCAGCAGCAGGGGACGCAGGGCGAGCGGGCGGGCCACGGGCAATAGTCTACACGGTGGAACATTTCAGCGGCGACTCCGTTGCGGGTATGCTTGCGCTCCTGTCGCTTTCAGACCCATGAGCAACCCCCTGCCCCCGCTGGCGCCGGACAGCTTCAGTGGCCGGCGGCTCGGAAAATACGAAATCGTCTGCCGCCTCTCCACGGGCGGGATGTCCGTCATTTTCCTCGCGTTCACGCGCGGCATCAGCGGCTTCCGGAAGTACGTGGTGCTGAAGCAAATCCTCCCGGACGTGAAGGGGGAGGACGAGTTCGTCCGGATGTTCCTGGACGAGGCGAAAATTACCGCCGGCTTCAACCACCCCAACATCGCGCAGGTGTTCGACTTGGACGTGGCCGAGGGAGAGCTCTTCCTCACCATGGAATTCGTCCCCGGGGCCACGCTGGTGGAGGTGGCGCGGGGCTGCCGTGCCGCCCGCGAGCCCATCCCCATGGGGCTGGCGCTCCAGTCCGTGCGGGACACGGCGGTGGCGCTGCACTACGCCCACACCTTCACGGACCCGTTCGGCAACCCGCAGCCGGTCATCCACCGGGACATCGCCGAGAAGAACATCATGGTGACGTACGAGGGCGTCACCAAGCTGCTGGACTTCGGCATTGCCAAGTCCCTGGCAGGCCACTCCCGCACCTCCGTGGGGATGGTGAAGGGGACGTCCGGTTACATGTCCCCGGAGCAAATCCGCGGCGAGAAGCTGGACGCGCGCACGGACGTCTTTTCGCTGGGCGTGGTGCTGCACGAGCTGCTCACCGGGGTGCGCCTCTTCGCCGCACGTTCCACGGAGGAGGCGCTGCTCGCCCCTCTGCAGCAGGTGGTGGAGCCCCCCTCCCGGCAGAACCCGGACGTCTCCCCGGAGCTGGACAAGGTGGTGCTGCGCTGCCTCGAGCGGGACCGTGCGGCGCGCTTCGGTACCGCGCTGGAGTTGGCGCGCGAACTCGAGCGGGCGGTCGCTCCCGGGACCCTCTGGAACCCGGAGGAATCCGCGGCGTTCATGCAGCGCATCTTCGCCGAGCGGCGCGAGCAGACACGGCAGCTGCTGTCCTCCAGTGCCGCGCCCAGCCCCAGCGAGATGATGCCGGTGCCGCAGAAGCGGGTCGAGCCCCCTCCGCCTGCGCCCCCGCAGCCTGCCCCGTCCTCCAAGCCCCGGAACACCGAGAAGAACGACCCGGTCACGAGCCGGGACGTCACCTCCGGCTACGACGACGACGAGCTTCCCGGAGAGCCGGAACCCAAGCCTGCCGCCGAGCAGGTCATCACCGCGGACGTCACCGGCCCGACGCAGGCGCCCCTCAACCGCCAGGCTCCGGCCATCAAGCGCCGCACCTCCCAGTCACGCCCAGCCGTGAGGCTTGGTCCGGCTGGGAGCCCTGCACCTGCGCGCCCGGTGGCGCCCCGCGCGGACCCCGAGGCGGCCACGCTGTCCGAGGTGTCGGGCCCGCCGAGGGACTCCAACGTGGGGCTGTATGCGGCGCTGGGAGCGGCAGTCCTGCTGGTGCTCGCGGCGGCGGCGTGGTTCGTGACCTCGGGCACCAAGGCACCGCCCACCCCCCGCGACCTCCCGCGCGCTGAGCTGCCCAAGCCGGCGCCCCTGCCCGGCCGCGTGCTCGTCCCCCCGGATCCTCCCAAGCCAATCCCTCCGCCCGAGCCGGAAGAGGCCCCCCCTGCGGCGGACGCCGGCCCTGCCCTGCTCGAGGACGCGGGCACCGGGCAGCAGCTTCCCCCTGACGCCGGGGCCGTGAAGGAGGCGCCTCCCGCAGAGCCGCCCAGGCCTGCTCCGTCCACCCCTGTCGCCGCCCCCGGACAGAAGCCTGCTGCCCGGCCCCCGGCACAGAAGAAGCCGGAGGCGGTGGAGGCCGGCGCGGGTTTCTTGACGCTCGTGACCACTCCGTTCGCGCGGGTCAGCCTGGAAGGTCGGGACCTGGGGACGACCCCCCTCTTCAAGGTGGCGCTCCCGGCGGGGACCCACGCGCTCAGCCTGACGTCCGAGGACGGTGCCGCCTCCCAGCTGTCCGTCACCATCAAGGACGGCGAGGTGACGGCGGTGCGAAAGAACCTTTCGGGCGGCGAGTAGCGCTAGTATCTGCGCCCATGCGCGCGTTGACCCTCGTCTCCCTGCTGCTCCTGCCGTTGATTGCCTCCGCTGCCGTGCCCCGCAGGATGACGTGGTACGGCAGGCTCGCCCGTGCGGACGGCAGCCCCGAGACCAACCCGCAGTCTCTGAAGTTCGCCCTCTACGCGGCGGCATCTGGCGGCTCGGCGCTGTGGGAGGAGACCCTGCCGAGCGTCCAGGTGGTGAACGGCGCCTACGCCGTAGTGCTCGGCCAGGCCAGTCCCCTGCCCGGCTCGGTGGTGAACGGGCAGGACCTCTACCTGGGACTCTCCCTCAATGGCGGCGCGGAGTTGCAGCCGCGCGTCCGCGTGGCCTCCGTTCCCTACGCGCTGACCGCGGGGGACGCCCATGCGCTGGAGGGCCGCACTGCCGCGGACTTCGCCCTCACCTCCCACTCGCACCCCAACGCGAGCAGCACCGCGGCCGGGTTCATGTCCGCACCGGACAAGGTAAAGCTCGACGGGCTCAACTCCAGCGCGTTCGCGCCCTCAAACCACGGCCACTCTGACGCCACCACCACTTCCCCGGGTTTCATGTCCTCGTCAGACAAGGTCAAGTTGGACAAGTACCCATCCACCCCGGCAGATGAGCCGGCGCTCTCCTGCACCTACCGCAAGAACGTGGTAACCGGAGGTGACTTCACCGCAACGGCCCAGTGCGCTGCCACGGAGATGTTGGTGGGCAGCACCTGCGCCACCCTTAACAGCGAAGGTGTCCTGCTGTCCGGCTCCCAGCCGGTGGGGGTGACGGCCGGCTCGAGTTCCACCGGGAAGGGGGTTCGCTGCCTCGGCACCGGGAGCAACGGCACGGAGGAGGTCCACGCCTGGGTGTTCTGCTGCAAGCTCTAGGCAATTCCTCCTTGCCGGGCCGGGCGGTTGACGCCCATCCGGCGAGTCAAGGCACGCCTGCAGCCGGGTCCGTGAAGCCGTTGCCCAGCGCCCCTGGCTGACCGCCCACCACGTCCGCGGCAGGCACCAATCCCCCGGTGACCGACACGGTGGGCGGCACGCAGAGTCCCGCGCGGCACTGCTCGCCGGGAGCGCAGCTGCCGCCGTCCCCGCAGGCCACGGCGGCGCAGGCGCCCGCACGGCATACCTGTCCCGAGGGACAGGACGTCACGGCCAGGCAGCTGTCCAACGCAGAGAGGCACCGCCCCTGGACGCAGGCCTCCACGGAGCGGCAGCCGGTGTTGGACGTGCACGCAACCTCCTCGCACTTCCCGCTGCGGCACACCGTCTTCTCCGCACACAGCACGCCGGCGCACGGGTCCAGCGGGCGACAGCGCCCGGCGGTGGTGTCACACGCCTCTCGCTCCGGACGGCACTCCTTATCCGTGGAGCAAGACACCTGCACACACCCGGCGGCGGGGCGGCAGACGGTGGACAGCGGGCAGGCCACGCCGTCGCACAGGTCCCTGACGCAGCGTCCGTTGATGCACCCTTCGGTGGGCAGGCAGTCCGCGTCCGTGGCGCACACCACCGTGGCGCACGCGCCGTTGCGGCAGCGCTGCAGCGCGTCGCACGTCACCCCCAGGCACAGCGCCTCCACGCAGGTCCCCAGCTCGCACACCCGCCCCATCCCGCACTCGGTGTCCCCGCAGTGGTTGAGGAGGCAACGCCCCTCCACGCAGGCCTGGCCGGCCGGGCAGGCCACGGTGGCGCAGAGGTCCGGCGGCGCCAGGGGAGGCAGCGGGTTGGTGCATCCGAGGAGGCCAGCAACCACCAGGACACAGCCAGGGCGGAACCACCTCATGGAAGCGTCCCCGTCCGGTCAGCGGCCGGCATGTTCAGCTCCACGGGCTTGGTGAAGTACCACGCCGCCGCAGCACCTCCGCCCACGACCACCGCGGCGCCCGCGAGCCACCACGGCCAGTGCGTGGGCGCGCCGTCTTCGTCCAGGGTGGCCACGGGGGTCTTGCGCGGGACTGCGCCCGACTTCACCCGGGCGTCCTCCACCGCGTCTGCAACGGGCTTCGGCACGGAGGTGCCGGTGCGCACCACTGCCTGCAGCTGCCTGGGGTCCTCCTCGCTGCCCACCTCGTAGAGCACCCCCTCCCACTCGTCCACCACCTGCAGGTAGGCCTCCAGGTCCGCGTCCGGCGGCGTCTTCACCGTCAGCGTCTTGTCCACCGTCCCCGCGGCCAGCTGGAAGGCCTCGTCCCCCGGCTTCCGCCACCGCATCCGGAGTGCGTGCGCCATGCCGGACGGGTCCGTGAAGCTGGCCTGCAGCGCCCCGTTGCGCGCCCGGGTGAGCGACGGGGCTGCCTTCTTCTTCCGCGTAGCCCGCCGCGCGTCGTCCAGGGGACGGCTGATGCGGGGCCCCAGCTTGCCGTCCACCGTGGCCTCCGGATCCAGGGCGAGCAGCTTCATGAAGGCGTCCGTCGCCTCTGGCCCCTCGCCCATGAAGGCGCGGCTGAGCGCCAGGCCCTTGAACGCCGCCAGCCGCTGGGCGCGCGTCCCGGGGGACGTGAGCGCCAACTGGTACAGCGTCACCGCCTCGTCGAAGGACAGGGCGTCGAACGCGGCCTGCGCCCGCTCGAGCGAGCCCGATGCTGCATCGCCCGCCCATGCAGTCTGTGCCGTCAAAGCGAGGAGAAGGAGGATGGCTCTCACAGCCGTCGCATCCTAGCGCGGTGTGCGGCCTACTTCTCGCTCCTGAATTAGAAAGAAGGAGAATTGGAGGTAGGGGCAGTAGAGGGCGGGAAGTTGGGGACAAATGCACAAGGGGTTGGATCCATGGGCCCGTCCGCCAGCGGTCACTGTGGACAACTTGTCAGCCTGTCCACCGTTGTCCACAGGTCAGTGGAAACCGGGCAACTGTCCACACCGTTCCCGCGGTCACTCCCGGCGCCGTCCACAGGACAATTCACAGCCCCCGCCGGGCGCACCCGTGCATCCCGGGGGAAGCCGGGGGGAAGGGCTCCTGCTCGGAGGGGGAATGGATGCAACCGTCCCGGCATCAGCCGACGAGCCGCTTCTCCAACTCTTCGAGGTCTGCGCGGACGGACGCGTTGGACTCGCGCTCCGCCTCCACCTTGCGGACCGCGGAGATGACGGTGGAGTGGTCCTTCTGGAACGCCTTGCCAATCTCCGGGAAGGAGCTGGAGGTGAGCTTGCGAGACAGGTACATGGCCGCCTGCCGGGCGTGCGCCACCTGCTTCACGCGCTTGTCCTGGCGCAGTTCCTCGGCAGGCACCTTGTAATACCGGGCCACCTCGCGCTGGATGCTGTCCAGGTCCAGCACGCGCCGCTGCGGCAGCACGTCCCTCAGCACCTGGGCGGCGAACTCCTCGGTGATGGGCTGCCCGGTGAGGCTGTGCACCGCGGACACCTTGACGAGCGCCCCCTCCATCTCCCGCACGTTCTTCTGCACGTGCCGGGCAATGAAGAGCGCCACCGGGTCCGTCAGCGGGATGCCGTCCGCCAGGGCCTTCTTGCGGAGGATGGCCACGCGCGTCTCCAGCGTGGGCTCCAGGATGTCGGTGATGAGCCCCATGTGGAAGCGGCTCCGCAGCCGCCCCTCCAGGCCGGGAATCTCGGAGGGCACCGTGTCCGAGGTGAGGACGATGGCGCGCCCCAATTCATGCAGGGCGTTGAAGGTGTGGAAGAACTCCTTCTGCGTCTCCTCCTTCTTGCCGAGGAACTGCACGTCGTCCAGGAGCAGCACGTCACAGCCATCCCGGAACTTGCGCCGGAAGTCCGCCATCCGGTGCTCGCGCACCGACTCCACGAACTCGTTGGTGAACTCCTCGGAGGACAGGTACAGCACCCGCGCCGCCGGGTTCTTCTGCAGCACCTTCAGCCCCACCGCGTGCAGGAGGTGGGTCTTCCCCAGGCCGGTGCCCCCGTAGATGAACAGCGGGTTGTAGTGGCGCCCCGGCTGGTCGGCCACTGCCGCGGCCGCCGCCGCCGGGAGCTGGTTGTTCTCCGCCACCACGTAAGCCTCAAAGGTGCAGCGGGGGTTCAGCTTGTGGGCACGGGTGGGATGGTTTGCTATGGGTGTGGGGGCGTGGGGAACGGGAGGAGGCGCGTTCACAGGCACCTCCAGCCCCACGTCCAGGGCCGTTCCGGCCTCCCGCGAGACCAGCTCCACCAGCATGGACTTGTAGTGATCGTCGATCCAGTCCCGCAGGAAGCGGTCCGGGACGCTCAGGATCAGCCGCCCATCCTCGAAACGCGCCGAGTGCAGCTGCTCAATGAACGACAGCGCGTAGAGGTTCCCCTGCTGTCGCAGCTGCGACAGGGAATTTCCCCAGACTTGTCCGGCACTTGGCTGATTTATGACCGGGTGGGCGGCGGCCGTCAAGGCACCCTCGGGGCAAAAACGGGTGAAAGGAAAAAAGGGGGGACTGGCTAACAAATGCCCGCTGGGCGATCAAGCGTGTTGAACAAGTCCGCAGATCCGCAGCGGATTGTGTCCGGGGCCGGAAACTCGGCGCCGCCGTGCCTGGCTGTACCCTTGTGGTAGGTGCGGGACGCTCCACCAGATGTGGGGTCCCGCCCTGGGAGCAGATTTACTGAGAGTGTGAGGATTTTTTCGCGCCCGCGCGCTCCCTGCAGGGTGCAACGCGGCTGATCCATTGACACCGGGGAGAAGGCGGGCTAGTGCCCACGCCTCTTTTTCCCTCCAGCAGGAGATTCACCGTGTCCAAGCGCACGTACCAGCCCTCGAAGGTCCGCCGCAACCGCACCCATGGCTTCCGGAAGCGGAACAGCACCAAGGCCGGCCGCGAGGTCCTCAAGCGCCGCC
>VGRA01000112.1 GCA_016875515.1 Deltaproteobacteria bacterium
CCGGGGACGAGTCGGCGGAGGAGCTGTCCGGGAACTGGGCGCTGCTGGACCTGCTGGAGGCGCTGCGGTGGGTGAAGCAGAACGCGGCGGCTTTCGGCGGAGACCCGGACAACGTGACGCTCTTCGGCGAGTCTGCCGGGGGGCTCAACACCGCCTCGCTGCTCCTCTCGCCCCTGTCGAAGGGGCTGCTGCACCGGGCCATCATCCAGAGCGGCGGCTTCAGCCGGATGACGCCGGACGAGGGGGAGCGGTTCGCGGACGGGGCGCGGCCGGGCCACCGCAACAGCAGCAACGAGGTGCTGGCGCGCGCGCTGGTGGCAGAAGGGCTGGCCCCGGACGCCAAGGCCGCCCGCACGCTGCTCACCACCACGCCGGGGCGACAGCTTGCAAGAACCCTCAAGGCGCTCCCGCCGGCCGCGCTGCTGAAGGCCTACGCCGGAGCGCGCGGCGGCTGGATGCTGGACCTGCCGCAGTTGTTCCGGGACGGGGTGGTGGTGCCCACCGGGGAGCCGCTGGAGGTGCTGAAGTCCCCCGAGGGGTGGAACCCGGTGCCGGTGATGGTGGGCACCAATCGGGACGAGCAGAACCTGTTCCTGTTCATGGACCCGGCGCACGTGGAGCGGCGGTTCGGGATGTTCCCGCACGTGCTGGACCCGCCCAACTACCTGGCCACGGGGGAGTACCTGAGCCGGGCCTGGCGCGTGGCCGGGGCGGAGCAGCCGGCGCTGGCCATGGTGCAGTCCGGCCACACGCAGGTGTTCGCCTACCGGTTTGACTGGGACGAGGAGCCGGTGGCGGCAGGCACGGAGCTGTCCCGGTACCTGGGGGCGGCGCACGGGCTGGAGATACCGTTCGTCTTCGGCCACTTCCAGCTGGGGAGGTTGGGGAAGGTGCTCTTCACCGAGGAGAACCTGGCCGGGCGCGAGGCGCTCTCGCGCGCCCTGCGCGCCTACTGGGGGGCGTTCGCGCGGACGGGCTGGCCCTCCGTGGAGGAGCACCCGGCGTGGCGCCCGTTCAACGCCGCCCCGGGGGCGGACGCCTTCCTGGTGCTGGACACGCCTGGGGGCGGCGGCATCCGGATGGCGGGCGGGCTGGACTCCACCGAGGCCCTGCTGGCGGACCTGGCGAAGGATCCGCGGCTGCCCACGGCGGAGGCCCGCTGCCGGGTGCGCCAGCAGCTGGTGGGCTGGCGGCGCGCGTTGACGGCAGAGCAGTACGCGGCGGTGGAGGAGTGCCGCCCCTTCGCCCTGTCCGCCCGCTGACGGGGCCCCGGACTTCAGGGCCGTCGCGCAGGGGTGCCAGCCGGGAGTTGGCGGCTCGTCCGCCCGGACGGGGCGAACTACCGTGACAGGGGTTCGTTCTCCTTCTGGAGGTCCCATGCCCGTCTCCTCGACGCAGCGCTCCCAGCTCACCCCGTCCGCCGGCATGCCCGCGCTCGGCGCCGAGCGTCTCCCCGCCGCTGGGCTGAGGCACGGGATGAAGGGGGCGGAGGTGCGGCAGCTGCAGGCCGCGCTGGTGAGGCTGGGCTTCATGACGGCGGAGCAGGTGGCCACCGGCCCCGGCACCTTCGGCCCCCGGACAAGGGCCGCGGTCGAGACGCTGCAGGCAGCCCTGGGCGCGAAGGTGACGGGCAGCTTCACCGCGGAGACGCGGGAGAAGCTGGCCGCGAAGCTGTCCCCGCCGGCCGTGGGCGAGCCACGGCCGCGCCCCCCGTCCACGGCGGCGAACACCGGTTCGAACCCCCCCCTCCGCAACACGGACCAGTTCGTGGGCCCCACCCGCGGCGGGGGCGCCACGGGCCAAGTGGTCCCCCCGGTCCGAAACGGCGTGGACAGCCAGGGGCTCCCCGCGGGCGCGGAGCTTCCGCTCGGCAACATGAACTGGGGCGTGGACCCATCCGGCAAGCCGTGGACGCCGCAGACGCTGGCCGCCGCCATGCAGACCCAGGCTGGGCTGGCCGCCTGGTACCAGAAGGCCTTCAAGAACGCGGAGCAGGCGCTCGGCCAGGAGTTCCCCGTGCTCGAGCGGTTCGACTCCGAGGGGCGGCTGAAGGGGGATCCCCGCAAGGAGCGGACGGCCGCCGCGCGCAAGACGTTCGACCCGCTGTTCGCGCTCGCCCTCACCGCGCGCTTCGGCCCGCCGGAGCTGGCGGCCAAGGCCCAGGCCCGGGCCCTGCCGGTGCTGATGGGGTGGGTCAACACCTACAAGCCCTCCGGCAACCCCATCAACGAGACCGACTTCCCGAAGCTGTTCCGCAGCCTGGAGCTCATGCGCCCGTTCATGACCGAGGCGCAGGTGAAGCAGACGCGCGGCTGGCTGCGCGAGTTCATCGACGTGCACGACCGGGTGGAACTGCAGGGGCTGTGCAAGGTGAACAATTGGTACGACTGGCGCCTGGCCATCCAGGGCGCGGCGGCGAAGGCGCTCGGCAACGACAAGCTGCTCGCCCGCGTCCGCAAGGACCTGAACGCCCAGGTGGCGCACAGCGTGCGCAACGACGGCAGCAGCTTCGACTTCCACCACCGGGACGCGCTGCACTACCACCTGTACACCCTGCGCGCCTGGACCACGCTCGCCTCCGTGGCCCCGGATGCCTTCACCCCCAAGGCGCGGGCAGAGGTGCTCAAGTCCATCGAGTTCCTGCGGCCGTACTACGAGGGGCGCAAGACGCACATCGAGTTCGCCAACACCCAGGTCGCCTTCGACAAGGCGCGCGCGCGCAACGGCGAGGAGACGTACGTCCCCCACCCGTGGGATCCGAAGGAGGCCAACTCGCTGCTCCAGCAGGCGCGGGCCGTGTTCCCGGAGATCCGGGACTGGACGGCGGGCGCCATGGAACGCAACGAGGGGCTGGCCGGGGAGCTCATGGTCGCCCAGCTGCTGCTCAACTAGCGGCTACGGCCGAGGCGCTGCGGGCGCGTCGAAACCCTCGAAGCCGGTGGGCTCGTACCCGCCGGAGCGGCCGGCGCGGCTGGCGTCGTAGACGAACCGGCGGGCGCGGTTGATGTGGCCCATGGGCTGGTGGGCCGTCAGCCCGTGCCACGGGTTGTAGGAGAGCTTCTCGCAGAACTGCTCCCGGCGCTCGCCGGTGATGTCCTGCGGCGGCAGCCGGAGGTCCCCCACGTGCACGGGCGGAGCGTCCTGCTCCTTCCACTCGCGCGAGGCGTGCTCGATGGGCGTCCGCTCCGGGTCCGCCTGGAACTGCACGTAGAAGCTGAAGCACATGCCCGCCGCCGCCGCCGCTTGAAGGTCCTTGCGGAGGTAGTCTGGATCCTTGCGGTCCAGCGGCTTGCGCTCGGCCGTGCCCGCGCAGGGCTTGCTGGTGAACTTCACCGCCTGGTGGGCGCCCAGGTGGAACGCGCCGCCGCCCCAGTATTGGGCGGTGGCGGCGGACGGGATGGGGTCCGTCTTGAGCAGCGCGGGAGCCGCGGTGTTCGGGTGGCCGGCGGCGAACAGCAGGCCTGACACGCGCCCCTTCTCGTTCTCGTGGGCGAACACCATGAACTCCTCGGCGTTGCGCCCCACGGGGGTGGGGGCGTTGGTCATCAGGAATTCCTGCGTGGCCTTCTCGTCCTGCATGGAGCGCGGGCCGGTCACGCCCATCAGCTTCACGGCCATGCCGCGCGCGTCCAGCTCGTCGTCCGCCTGCCGCCAGCCCACGCCGTTGGAGAAGCGCACCCAGACCGGCCACGGCCCCTGCCCGTCCGCAAAGACGCCGAAGCGCACGCGCGCGTCCCGGTCCGCCTTCAGCTCGAAGGTGCCGTACGCGCACCCGTGCGCCTTGCCGTGGAAGCCGCGCTGCACGGGCTGGCCGCGGGAGGAGGTCTGCTTCGTCTGCAGCGCCTGGATCTGCTCGGCGAAGAGCGCGAAGCGCCTCTGCTCCTCCGCGCAGCTGCCCAGGCAGTACTCGGTGTTGAGCGACTCGGCCTCCGGGGCGGGCGGCTCCTGCGGCGGGGCCGGCGCATCCGCGGGCTTCACGGCCGCCACCGCGGCGGGCTGCGAGACGGCGCGGACGCCCGCGCAGCTGGTGGCAGCGAGCGCAGCGAGGGAGGTTGCAAGGACGTGCGTGTGCATCGGGCGTTGGTCCGAAACGTCAGGGGACGAACAGGACAACTCCACCGTCAGCGTCCATCCAGAGGCCGCGGGCCTGCGGGGACGCGGTGCCCACCGGGTTGCGAAGCGCACCGTCCACCGGCGGGACGAGCGTCTCCGTCCCCTTGATCCACGTGTCGTCCCCGGCGGCGTCCAGCACCACGCCCACGGTGGGGCGGCCGGCGCGGAAGCTGTCCTGGTTGGTCTCGCCGAAGGCGGCGAGCGCATTGCCGCCCGGGGCGTCGTAGGTGTCGTTCCCGGCGAGGTCCACGAGCAGCCCCCAGCCGTTGGCGTTGCCTGCGCCCAGGCCCAGCCCGGGGGCGCGGTACACGTCGTCGCCCGCGTCGTCCCAGAGGAAGGAGACGGAGAAGTCGTGGCCAATGGCAACGGAGGTCCCCACCGGGCGCCACGTGTCGTTTCCGTGCTGGTCGTTGCCGCCGCGGTCCCGGAACGTGGAGAGGGCGAAGTGGGCGGTGGCCCCGTCCACGTAGTAGAGGCCGTCGTACTGGTCGTCCCCGCCGTCGTCGTCGAAGACGCCCAGTCCGAACCAGTAGCCCGTCCCGCGGGCAAACACGCTGGCGAGGTAGCGGTCCTTGCCCGCCCCGCGGTCCACCAGCAGGCCGATGCCGCCGCCGGCGGCCCCGGAGGCCTGAGAGTTGCCGCGGATGCCGCGGCCGGCCCCCTGCACCATGGAGTTGTTGCCGGTGCCCTTCATTTGGACGGTGAAATACAGCGGGTCCCCGCCCCGGGCTGGATCTCCCACGTCCGCGAGGTAGGCGTCGTCGCCGGCGTCGTCCAGCAGCGCGCCCGCGCCGGAGATGGAGCCGTGGCCCTGGGCCATGGACCAGCTCTTGTAGGTGTCGTTGCCGGAGACGTCCCGCAACAAGCCGATGCCGAATGTCCCCGTCCCCTGCCCACCCACCTCCAGCGCGTAGGTGTCGTTGCCGGCGCCGTCGAACAGCACCCCCACGCCCATGGCGCCGTAGCCCTGGGAGGCAGCGAGCGACCGGTAGCTGTCATTGCCGGAGACGTCCCACAGCACGCCCACGCCGAGCCGGCCCGCCCCCTGCCGCGGCGTGGTGCTGCGGGTGACAGCGGTCTGCCCCTGGGCCGCGTCCCCTTCCGCGTACCGGCCGGCGCCGTCCGAGGGGAGGCGGTTGCCCGTGTCGGTGGCCACCGGGACTTCCGGGTAGCCGTAGGCATCATCCCCCCCGAGGTCCACGGCCACCGCGGCCGACAGCACCGCCCCGTCCGCGGCCCCCACGGGGGCCCGGTAGGTGTCCGCGCCGCCCGTGTCGAACAGCACGGCCGGGGCCGCTCCCTCCACCAGGTGCGCCCCGGGGCCGTGGAAGACGACGCGGCCAGCGGGAGTGGCCAGGTCCACGTCCGGGAGGGCCAGCCCCGCGAAGCGCTCCAGGTGGGCCTGCTCCACGGCGTCCACCACGTCCCGGCAGGCCTGGAACCAGGAGGTCCAGTCCAGCCCGCCCTGCTCCACGGGGCCCGCAAGGCCGGTGCGCACCCGATTATTGGCAAAGTTGAACATGCCCAACTGCGGGTCCGGCACCACCACGCTGCCGGCCAGCCGCGCCAGCATGGGGATGTCCTGACCAGCGAACAGCACGGCGCGCAGGGTGCGCACGTTCTGCATGGACTCGAGGATGGGGAGCCACGCGGCGAGCACCTCGACGGGGAGCTTCGCCAGCTCGGCGCGGACGGCGGGCGAGCCGTCCCCGAGCAGCTCCGCGGCGGCCTTGGCCACGTCTGCGGGCGCGGGAGAAGCCAGCGGCGCCTCGAGCAGCGGGTGGTCCAGCTTCGCCGAGAGCTGCTCCACGGTGCGCGTCACGGCGCGCGGGGCGGACGCCGCAGGGAGTGCATCCACCAGCCGGTTGCTGAAGCCCATGAGCCCCAGCGGCCGGTTGAGCAGCCCGTCCACGAAGGAGAGGCGGAAGGGGTCCGCGGGGATGTCCCCGGGGAACGCCGGCAGGAAGGGCTGCGGCACGGCGGAGCAGCGGTCCCAGCTGCCGGCGTCCAGCAGCTCGGCCACGAGATCCCTCCCCTGCAGCGGCACCACCCGGCAGTCCCCGGCGGGGACGCACGCCTCGGCGCCGGGCGCGGCAGGTCGGGCAACGCAGGCCTGCTCGGCGGTGCAGGTGAGCTCGCCGCAGTTGGGCGGCGGCGGGGCGCCGGCATCTTCCACCGCGCCGGCGTCCGGCGAGGACGGGCCCGGCTGGGAGTCGTCCGGCAGGGAGGGCCCCGCCGGACGGCTGCACGCGAGAATGAACAACAGGAAGGGACTCAGTGTGAGGCGCATGGCCCCCGGAGGGTTACCACAAAGCCGCCCTACTTCCCGAAGGTGGCCTTCATGTACGCGTACAGGTCCGCGACGGCCTGGTCCTCCAGCGAGCCGAAGGCGGGCATGTTCGTGCCCTTCCCGCCCAGCACCACGTTGATGATCTCCACCTTGGAGTCGCTCTTCATCGGCCCGTTGAGCGCCACGCCGGCGTAGGTGCCCTGCCCGTTGGCCCCGTGGCAGCCGGAGCAGCCGTTGTTCTCGTACTGGAGCTGCCCCGCGGCGACGTCCCCGGTGAGCGCCGCAACCCGGTCCGCGCGCGTCTGGACTCCGGCGTCCGTGGCAGGGGTGTCGCTGCCGCCACCGCAGCCGGCGAGCGCGAGGGAGAGGGCGAGCGAGGAAAGGGAAATCCGCATGGCCGAGGGCTCCGGGGGGGAGGAACGGCGTGGCTTCGAGTACCACACGCGCGTGGGATGGGCAAGCAGACCGCGGGGGCGCACCGTCACCGGCGCACCCCCGCGTGACCTGGCAAACGGCTGCGGCTACCTCCCGTCCCCGTTCCCGTCCAGCAGGGTGACGGTCTCCGGGGCCTTCCCGGCAAGCGCCTCCACGGCCAGGTCGGCAATCAGCGCCCCGAAGCGGGGGTCCCCGTCGAAGTTGGGGGCGAGCGTCACGTTGACGCCCTTGAAGCGGGACCAGGCCGGGCCGGCAGGCTCGGTGAGGATCTCCCGGACCTCGGTGTTGGCGTCGAACAGCGTGGCGCGGTGGTGGACGGTGAAGGACAGCCGGCCGTCCAGCAGCACGTTCTTCGGGGCCTCGCGGCGCTTGTAGATGACGTCCTCCACCAGCTTCTCGGCCACCACCTTGGCCTTGGGGCCGGTCCACTCGGCGCCGGGGAAGAAGTCGTCGTTCAGGTAGCCGTGCTCCACCTGGTAGCCCTCCTGCTCCAGGCGGGCCTTCACCTTTCCGTACAGCTCCATCATCTCCTTCGTAGCGTCGTCCCCCTCCTGCACCAGGCGGAGGGGCAGGCCGTGGGAGGTCATCAGGATGAGGGTGTCCTCGGGCTTGCTGCCCGGGAAGGCCCTCTTCGCGTCCTCGATGAGGCGGTCCCCGAGCAGCTGCTCGAAGCGCGGGTCGTCGTTGTAGGACAGCACGGCCTTCACCTCGGGCTTGTAGTCCGGGTGGGCCTGCAGGGCGGCCTCGGCCTCCA